>JAIPFN010000031.1 GCA_021736615.1 Phycisphaerae bacterium
ACTTGTGATACTGCGGTTGATCTGGACTAGTAACAGTGACAGGTGCGTAGCGATTGATTCCCGACGTAAAGCCGGGATGTTCCATATTTATTATTGATGATTGATTATTTTGGTGGTGCGGATGGCTTTGCTGTCCGTACTGCCTAAAGGAGTTTTTTTATGGCCGAAGTATATCCATCCGACGACGTTCTTCTTGATCTGCTTAGTGAGTCCGAAACCGGTGTTGAGTATATCGCGACGGGGACGGCTCCTTATTTCTTGCAGTTTCGCAAACTTCTTTATCGTTTGCTGCTTTCGACAAGGCGTGCGAACGATTTCCGCGTTTATGATGAGGGCGGTTTGACTTATGGTATCAAGCCCGGCCGATTCTGGAATGGTCATCAAGTCGTCGAGTATGCCGGATCGTCGGGCAATGTCCTTGCCGACGATTCTTTATTTTATATCTATCTTGATTCAACCGGGGCGATTCAGTTTAAAGAGTCTGATTTCTGGCATGAACCTTTTGAGCCAGAAGTTTGGCTTGCCGAAGTTACTACGGCAGGTGGCGTGATTACTTCTATCGTCGATTGCCGAGACGTACACAGTATGTCGATGCCGCATGTTTACCGTCCTGTTGTTGAAGCTCATACAGAGGATGATCAGCTTGAAGTTAAAGAAAGCGGCAGTATTCATACTAACCGCGGCGCTGCGGGAACTGTTACGATCTTCATGCCGACTTATAATGTAGCTGGTACGAAATATACGATCTCTGTTCAGGAGGCGTACGAGCTTAGAATTGACCCCGTCTCTGCTAAGATTATCGACGACAGTGGTGCTACGGCAAGCAAGTATAAATCCTGCAGTACCGTCGGCGCGTTTATGACTGTAGTCGACGACGGAAACGGTAACTGGATGGTAACCGGAAAATCCGGAACCTGGGTTGAGGAAGTTTAGTTATGACAAAACAAGAAGCACTACAATTATTTATAAGTCATGTCGACGTACCGGGTGTGCGGTCAAGCTTTCCCGATCTCGATTATGTCGTGACGGAATTAGAGGACGGCCAGCAGGAAATCATTATTCGTCTGCAAGGCAAAGATGCTGACTTTCGTCCAGACTCCGACATTGCCGCTATTGAGGCAATGGTTCTTGACGATCTTCCGGACGGTATTAAGAATACTATTGTTTTGCGTAAGCATAAACGTAAACTGATTCGTGAACGAAAACGGCGTCGAGATATTGCATTGTTAAAACACGTAAAGTCTCTTGTTTTACCCGCGGGCGTTTCTCTTCGTGAATTTGCTGAAATTCTTCAACATAATTTGCCCGGCAAGGAGGTTTAATCATGAGTTTAGCAGTTGATACAGATAGATGTATGTTTTTTGTCGGCGGTAACGACTTCAAAAGCAATTCCCCCTCTGGTGTAATGTTGGCCGGTGGTTGTACGAAAGAGTGGTGGGACAGTCAAGCGAACATTGATACTGTTGCCGGTAAACAAGCTGCTATGGCTAAGCTTATGAGTTCGCATGGTGACCCGATTGCCACTGTTTTGACAACGTCGCATAGTCTCTATGATATTGGCGGTACTAATTATGTAAAGATAACCGATAATAACCGCGCTGCTTTTAGTAATGCCGAGGTCGGCATGCTTGTATACCATCCCGACGGAGCTTATATGTTAGATGGCGGTGCAGGTGTTTATAAGATTCGCGAAGTCGGCGGAAGTGGTGACGGTAATACTTACATCGTGTTAGATGCTACCTGGCTTTTTGAGGGTTATCCAGCGGGGTTGGATGGCGATACTGTACTGGTTGGCGGGGCATGGGACGAGCTCGGCGATATATGTACTACTTATATTTCTGCCGAGAATTATACTCAAGAGATTTGGGTTAATAAAGACATAGCCCCTGCCTATCAATGGGACTGGTCAAACTGGTCTGGTGAACCTAGAGCCAATACCTGGCTAACCGTAACAGGTTTTCATCGTGTGCCGGGTGATATTACCGACCCGGACGGAGCTTATTATCAAACGGTAAAAGACATTTTCGACAACGGTGTTGATTCTAATTGCCTTGTTGAAGTTGATCTTAGCGCTTACGGTGCTAACGGTTTAATATCCGAGTCTAATTCTTATAATATCAGAATGAGCGGATTTAACTTTTGCAATGGAGTTGACGGCTGCGAGATGTTTTCGCATGTGTCGGGAGGTTTTGCTAATCTGGTATTTGAGCATACTTTCTTTGAGTTATCATGTGTCTGGTATGTAAATAACGGTTCCAATTTACTATTTTTAGATTGCTGTTTTGAGCATAGTTCAGCGTATGTCTCCGACATTTTATTATTTCCTATAAATGCGGTTGATGTTGTTTTTATGGGTTGCTGCTTTAAGAATGTCGATCAATTTGCTGATGTTGCTTACGATGGCATTTGTCATGTGCATAATTGCCTTTTTGAGATTCGCTCCGGCGCTGGAAATAAGTTTGCAAATATTGATACGGCCGGAACTCTTTATTCGTATAACAATACTATTATTGGCTTTGAAGGTGCGGACGGTGCATTTGTAAATCAAGGCTATGATTCAATAATGGTTTCTGTAAATGACCTGATTTATAATAAAGTAAAGACAAGTCCGGCGTATCACGTCGGTTTTCTTGGCGGTACTTATATTGTTAAAAATCCCTGCGTTTACTCTGAAAACGGGCAGCTTGACGATGTTATGACGGTTGACCCGACAAGTCCGTTTATTACGCAGATAAGCGAAATACCCGGTCTTCTTGAAGTTGATCCTTTGCTGGATAGCGATTATGAGCCATTAGAAGAGCAAGTTAGAACGGGCGGGATTCCTGATATTTTAGGCGACGCCACTGCTATAGGAGCAATACAAACTATGAACACAACAGTAATAAATTCAGCGGTTCAGGCTGCTTTGACTTCGCAGGGTTATACTACCGGCCGGGCGCCGTACCTCGATGCTTTAAGCAGCGGGATCAAGCTTTCGGCCGACGGTCTTGATAATGTTGTTGTTGCCGAGCCGACGGGTGATCCGTCGACCTGGTCTTTCGCAAAGTGTTTGCGATGGCTTATTATGCGGTTTATGAATAAGCATACCAGCGATAATTTCAGCGGTATCGTAGTTCATGATGTTGACGGTGTTGTTGCGACAAGTCAAGCCGTCACCGAAGTTGACGGTTTGAAATCGGTAGGTAAAGTCACCCTTTAGGGTGATAAGCAGGCGGCTTTAAGGTTAATCGTATTGTATGGTTGTTAGGTGCATGCAAACGAACATAAAAGCGTGAGGATTAAATGACTTTAAATTATACATTGATAGCCGAAGTTGACGACGTGGGTTTTTTGTCGCCTCCGTTCCCTGGGACGGTAACTGTCCCTGATCTGTTCGACCGGGTTTGGATAGACCGGGGTGTTATGATAAATCGTTATTCGGGTACAATTGATCTCTTGACAGACCCTATCGGGTTTGGCGAGGGTATTTTTGGTGAAGGCTTATTTGGTTGGAGTTGATAATATGACAGGTTCGCAAATTTTAAATGTGATTATGTTAAGGCTGGGTACTGGCTCCGGCGTTACGAATATCAATACGGAGCTTGACGGTGTCCTTTATGACATTACCAGTCGAGCGGACTTCTATACTGCGCTTTCAACATTTGAGACTGTCGAGGATCAATACGAGTACGACGAACCCGAAGCACTTAAGCGGATATACGAGTGTTCGATTGCGGGCCTGGGACTGCTTGAAAAAAAGACTTACCGCGATTATCTTAACGCAGTTGCAGACGGCAGTGCTGCTACTCCGGGTGAGCCTTTATATGTTGCCCGTCGTCGTGGAAAGCTTTATGTCTGGCCTGTCCCGGATGATGTTTATACTATCGAAGTTGACTATGCAGGTTTCCATCCGTCCGTATGGTCTGAAGTCGCTCTTGGCCCTGAATTCAATGAGGCGATTTTCGAGGGTGTTCTGGCCGCTCTTTACCGCGGGCAGTTGTTTGAAAAACTTCGTCTGAATAAAAAAAACATAAGTGGCGATAACCTCGACGAGTTTGTTTCTGACGGCGTAAACAATACTGTTACCGATCAGGATTTAACTGGCGAATCCCTAGAATATTCTTTCGATAATACTTTCCCTGAAATTCGTCGTCACGCGCAGGCGTACGAGCGGGAAATTAAAAAACTAATCCAAAATCTTGATATGGATATCGAGACGGTACTTGTTGAGTATAGAGACATTTAATGGGCGTATATCATGAAGGCAAAAAATATATTGACACTTCTCGGCGTGGCTACTATGTTGATCGGGTGGGGCATAACCTGGGCTAACCAGAATGCTAAGATCGTCGCCAATTCGACGAGCATTAAAGCATTGTCTGGGCAAGTGAAAACGGTTACCTCGCAAGCGACGGAATCGGATAAAGCGATTGTTCGTATGGAAACGAAAATCGAATACATCATTAAAGGTGTTGATGAAATCAAGACTGATGTAAAGCAATTGAAGTAAAAAAAATGTAACCAAAGCACTGTAACCATTGTCATAAAATGTTGCGAAATTTGAAAAACATGACATTTTTGGGATTGACACAGCAGTAACGTAACTGTATATTGAACAACAAGTTAAACGTAAGTTGTTCTTTTTAATAAAGTTACAGTAATTAGCAGTGAGTGCTTCGAATCCCGCCTTCTCCGTTTTTTGCAAGCCCATCGTAATTGATGGGCTTTTCTTTTGCGCTTACGATGCTTAATTATTTTTTTGCCGTAACCATCCAGTGCGGCATCGGCGACGGCAGCGGAGTGACCTTCATATCGGTGAAACCTGCCTGGCTTAACCAGTCCTTGACCTGCGAATCCGAAAAGACCCAGCCGTTTTCCGTCGTAAGCGCCATGTTGACCGCGAAAAGCGCACTGAATTTCGGCTGTGTATGAGTGTGGTCTGTCATCATGTCCATAACATTGACCGTCCCGCCGTCATTAAGGGAGTCGTAGGCTTTTTTAAACAGCTTGCAAATGCTTTCGGGCGATTCCTGGTGGAGAACGCCAAAGAAATTGACCGCGTCGTTACCATCAGGGAAAGCTATTTCCCGGTAGCTGCCCGGCAGCGTCTTTACACGTTCAGCCATGCCCTGGGCGGCGATGAGTTCACCGGCAATTTTGGCAACTTCGGGCAAATCCAGAACAGTGCAATTTACCTCAGGGTTATCTTTAGCGATCAATACGGAGTAAGTACCGGGCCCGCCGCCGACATCGAGTATCTTTTTGCAATTGGAGAAATCCAGCATTGGAACGACTGCCCGCCCTATGCCCAGTGCACGGTAATGCATCGACAAAACAAATGTTCGCGTGCGGTCTGCATCGTCGCCGAGGTGGAGTTCGGGTTTCTCGACGGGCTTACCGGTAGTTACAAGGCCCTTTAGCTTGCCCCATGCATCGTAGACATCGCGGTTATACCGAATGGCTCCGGAAAGATCGCCCGGAGAGCCGGGAACCAGGAAGAAATTGCTTTCCGGGGTGTTACTGTAAAGATCGCCGTCTTTTTCGAGAAGGTTCAGAGCAACGCAGCCATCCAGAAGCAGTCGCCCGCCCCGCTCGTCGATCTTCAGTTCGCCGGCCAGTGTATGCACGTCGGCCTTTTCGAGTTTGGCAAGAGCGGCGAAAACACCAATATCCGAAGCGGTAAAAAGTACGCAGGAATCATAAAAGGCACTGGCCATATTAATAATGCCGTCAGGTTTTATCATTAGGTTACTCCACTATTATAAATGAACTATCGTATCGGATTTCAATAATCCGGTACTATAATTGAAAGCAAACTCCCGGTCAAGCAAACTTCTATAAACAAAACGCCTGGGTGTATGCGGCAGAACCGGTATAGATATCACCGAGATAGAAAATTGGGTTTAGAACAGCTTAAAAGGCAATTCGTGTAAATAACTCGGTTTAATAGTTAAATTTCCGCGGGAAAGTGTACCAAAAGTTTACCGTTCTGTACCGGTTTTCATTTTGCGGAATTTTTAATATCCAGATTTACCTGTTTTTCTATCCAAATGTTCCTTGCCGCTGCTTTGGTTAATTTATTGGTGCAACCCCGACGATCCGGAAGTCTTAATTTAACTTGACACTTCAGGTGAATTATTGTAGAATTTTTGGCATAATACGGAGAAAATTGTACTTTTGCCGTTGCATATTTAACGCCACTTATTTTTCGAAAGGCTTGATAAAATGGATATTGTAAAAAAGAAAATATCTCGACGTAGATTTATTAGCAGTACCGCAGGCGCGGCGGCGGCGTTTACTATCGTTCCCCGTCACGTTCTTGGCGGCGCAGGCAATGTCGCACCCAGCGAGAAACTGAACATTGCAGTGATCGGCTGCGGGGGGCAGGGCCGAAACAATATTCGGGGGCTTATGTCACAAAACGACGCGCAAATCGTTGCAATCGCCGACCCGACAGAATCTGCTGATTACAAGCAGTTTTACTACAGAGGTTTTGCCGGTCGCGGCCCGGTCAAAGAATTGATCGAAAAACATTACCAGGCCTCCAATCCGAAATACACCTGTAATGCTTACAATGATTTCAGGGTGCTGTTTGATAAAGAAAAGAATATCGATGCGGTTTTGTGCGCGACACCGGACCACTGGCATGCTTATGTCGCGATAACTGCAATGAAACACGGCAAGCACATCTACTGCGAAAAACCGCTTGCTCACAATATATGGGAAGTTCGACAGGTCGCGAAAGTTGCCGCTGAAACCAAGGTAGCTACGCAGATGGGTAACCAGGGACGTTCTTCGGGCGGCCATCCGACGATGCGTGAATGGCTGGCCGACGGCGCTATCGGAACTGTAAAAGAAGTTCAGGCGTGGAGCAATGCAAGCGCGCATATTCGTCACAAGGGACGACCGACCGAAGTTATGGAGGTCCCAAAGGGTATGGACTGGAAGATGTGGGTGGGCCCTCGCGGGATGCGTCCTTACAGCCTGGAATACGCACCTTATACATGGCGCAACTGGTGGGCGTTCGGCAGCGGTATCACAGGCGATATGGCGATCCATCATTTTGATTCGGCGTGGATGGCGCTGAACCCGGGAGATCCGACCTGGATCGAGGGCAAAACCGAATACATCGACAGCGAAACCACTTCGGATAATAACGAGGTAACCTGGATGTTCGAGAAAACCGGCAACCGGCCGGCTGTAAAG
>JAIPFN010000032.1 GCA_021736615.1 Phycisphaerae bacterium
ATGCCGCGGCGGCGATAGCGGCTGAAGGCAGGACGCCTGTTTTCGCGTGGAAAGGCGAGACGCTGGAAGAATACTGGTGGTGCACCGAGCAGGCTCTTACGTGGCCGGACGGTTCCGGGCCGGATCTGATCGTCGATGACGGCGGTGACGCTACTATGCTTATCGTTCAGGGTATGAAGGTTGAAAAGGATCCTTCTATTGCCGATAAGAAATACGATAATCGGGAATTTCAAGTTGTTATGAATCGTCTTGCTGACAGCGTTAAGAACGATCCGGAGAAGTGGACGAAGATCGCGGCTAAGGTCAAGGGTGTTTCGGAAGAGACCACGACCGGGGTTCATCGTCTTTACCAGATGATGGAAGCCGGCGAGTTGCCCTTCCCGGCTATTAACGTAAACGACTCTGTGACTAAGTCTAAATTCGATAACCTTTACGGGTGTCGTGAGTCTCTGGCTGACGGGATCAAGCGGGCTACCGATGTTATGATCGCCGGTAAGGTCGTTGTTGTTTGCGGGTATGGCGATGTTGGTAAGGGTTGTTCCGACTCTATGAAGGGGCTTGGGGCTCGGGTTATTGTAACGGAGATCGATCCTATCTGTGCGTTGCAGGCGGTTATGGAAGGTTTCGAAGTTACTACCATGGAAGACGCTGCATCTTACGGGGATATTTTTGTTACTACAACGGGTAACTGCGATGTGATTACGGGCAAGCATATGGAGATGATGAAGAATGAGGCTATTCTTTGCAACATCGGGCACTTCGACAGCGAGATCGAGACGAGCTATCTGCTGGACAACCCGAAATGTACCGTACAGAATATTAAGCCGCAGGTCGACAAGTGGACGCTTGAGTCTGGACGTTATATTATTTTGCTTGCAGAGGGTCGTCTTGTAAATCTTGGCTGCGCTACGGGGCATCCGAGTTTTGTTATGAGTAACAGTTTTACTAATCAGTGCCTTGCACAGATCATGCTTGCACAGGAAGACCTTAAGCCTGGTGTTTACACCCTGCCGAAAAAGCTGGATGAAGAAGTTGCTCGGCTGCATCTGGGCCGTCTTAGTGTAAAACTGACAAAGCTTACGCAGGAACAATCGGATTATCTGCAAATTCCGGTCGAAGGACCTTACAAACCCGACCATTACAGATATTAAAATGGTAGACAATGGATAATAAGTGAATTATGCAGGCGGCGATAGTTTTATTGTCGCCTGTTTTTTTTTGAGGTTAGTGTGAAAGATAGATATTGGGAGCATTTTTATCATCAGGCTGATATTGGGGTTCGCGGGGTTGGGGCGGATGTTTGCGGAGCGTTTGAGGAGGCTGCGGTTGGTTTGATGGCGGTGATTTGTGAGCCGGGAAATGTTGGGCTGGTCGATGTGGTCGATATTGAATGCTGCTGCGATGATGTTGAACTGCTTTTTGCTGACTGGCTTAATGCTTTGATCTATGAGATGGCTGTCAGGGGGATGGTTTTTGGTAAGTTTGAGGTGCGTATTGACGGTGGGAAATTGACGGGCAAGGCGTGGGGGGAAAAGGCTGATCCTGAGAAGCATGAGACCGCTGTTGAGGTTAAGGGGGCTACTTATACTGAGTTGAAGGTATGCCAGAATGAAGATAAAACCTGGATTGCTCAGTGTGTTGTTGATGTTTGATTAAAAGTGTGAAAGGTGTGAAAAGTTTGAAAGTGACAAGTTTAGGAGGTTTTTATGGATACTGGTAAGCTTAGGCGGATTTCTGAATATCGGTGGGAATTGCCTCGTTGCGGGGAGATGAATGTTGACGGGGTTATTTTTGCTACGCCGGAGTTGCTTGAGGGGATGGATGAGAAGGTTTGTGAGCAGGTTTCTAATGTTGCCAAACTTCCGGGGATCGTGGGGGCTTCTTATGCTATGCCGGACGCTCACTGGGGGTATGGGTTCTGTATCGGCGGCGTTGCGGCGTTCGATCCGGACAAAGGCGGGGTTATATCGGCTGGCGGGGTTGGGTTTGATATTTCCTGCGGGATACGGACGCTGAATACCGGGCTTACGATTGACGATATTGGCGGGCTGCATGGAGACATCGGCGAGACTCTTTTTAATCGCATTCCGGCTGGCGTCGGTAGTACCGGAAAACTTCGTTTGAAAAAGTCGCGGATGGATGACGTTCTTGCAGGCGGCGCCAAATGGGCCGTCGATCATGGGTACGGGACCGAGCGGGATTTGCGGTTTATCGAAGAGCATGGCTGTATGGCCGGTGCCGATCCGGGTAAGGTTTCCGACTATGCGAAACAGCGGCAGGAGAGCGAGGTTGGTACGCTCGGTTCGGGGAATCACTACCTGGAGGTTCAGCGGGTTGATAAGATTTACGATAAGAAAGCCGCTCAGGCGTTCGGGATTCGTGAAGGTGATATTAAGATAAGTATTCATTGCGGGTCGCGTGGGCTCGGCCATCAGATTGGTACGGAATTTTTAAAGAAGATGGTTACCAGTGCACCGAGTTACGGGCTCACCCTGCCGGACAGGGAGCTTGCGTGTTCGCCGATAAACTCGAAGGTCGGACAGGATTATCTTGGCGCGATGCGGGCGGGTATAAATTGTGCTATGGCTAACCGGCAGGTGCTTACTCATCTGGTTCGGCAGGCGTTTGATGCGATTTTGCCGAAAGCTTCGATAAGTTTGATGTATGATGTTTCGCATAACACGTGCAAGCTGGAAGAGTATGTCGTCGAGGGCAAGAAACGCAAACTCTATGTCCATAGAAAGGGAGCGACGCGGGCGTTCGGGCCGGGGCATGGAGGTATTCCGGCAGAGTACAAACATGTCGGTCAGCCGGTATTGATCGGAGGGACGATGGGGACGGCTTCGCATATTCTGGCAGGTACCGCCGAGAGCGAGTCGCTGGCGTTTGCATCGGCGTGTCATGGCGCAGGGAGAAATATGAGCCGACGAGCGGCGACGAAAAAATGGCAAGGACGCGAGATGGTCGATAAGCTTAGACGGGAAGGGATAATTATACGGAGCAGATCGATGCGTGGCGTCGCCGAAGAATCGCCGGGGGCATATAAAGATGTTGACGCGGTGGTAGACGCGGCGGATAAGGCGAAGCTGGCGAAAAAGGTTGCGCGGTTGGTGCCGCTTATTTGTGTTAAGGGATAAGAAAGTGTGAAAGAGAAAGTGTGAAAGAGAAAGTGTGAAAGAAAACATGTGAACGTGTGAAAGTATTTAATTGTTGAGGGAAAAATGGATTTTGATCGGGTTATAGTTTCTGCTGAAGAAATTCAAAATACGGTTCTGGAAATGTCGGAAGATATAAACCGTGCTTATAGCGGTATTGAAAAGCTTGTCGTCGTGGTTCTGCTGGAAGGTGCGCGGCCGTTTGCTAATGATCTTGTTGAGCGTCTGGATATGGCGGTTGAGATCGTTTATATAAAGGCTTCCAGCTATAACGGCGGTACGAGTTCTTCGGGGAAAGTTCAGATTCAAAAGGAAACGGGTCTGGAGCAAAAACTGGCAGGTAAGGACCTTTTGATCGTTGACGATATTTATGATACAGGCTTAACGCTGGGAAAAGTTACAAAGTCCCTGGCGGGCTACGGGCCGAAAAGCATGAGAATATGCGTCCTGCTCGAAAAGACGATCAAGCATTTAGCCGAAGTGCCGATCGATTTTGTCGGCCTGAAGATTGATGATCTTTTTGTGATAGGCTACGGCCTTGATTACAACGAAAAATACAGAGAGCTGCCTTTTATTGCTACATTTTCTGAAACGCAAGCTTAACCATGCTATGGAATTGGATATTAGTTAAGCCTGTCTTTTAGTACACGCCCTGGTTATTTTTTAACTCCCTTGACGATCCATTCGTCTCCTTTATGCTCTAATACAAGCCAGCCCCAAGGGACCTTGATCCGCCGGACGACGACACTTACAAACTCCGGCGCGGTCGGCAAAACATCGAGCTCAGGCGAAAACCACTTTATATCCTTTTCGTAAGGAATCCGCGTTCCATAACCATACCCGCGGCAGGTTTGCCAGTAAAAGCCAGAATAATCGCAATTGGGAGTACCGACTTCATTTCCTTCGGGGTCTGTTATTATATATGATATTCTTTTTGTAAACGATTCCCCGGAATCCTTATAAAAAACAGCTAAACCCACATAACGATACCATGGTTTATATCTGTCATACCATCGCCCCCCATTAAATGCTTTCATGCTAAAATCATATGCTACTGGTTTATCAATGGAAACTACGACTAAAGGCTTAAGGCAAACAATAACATGCAGTTTGGTTAATACCTTAATATTTTGATTGGCATATTTCTCCAGCAAATATGCCTCATCCTTCTGTAGGTCTTCCGGCCCCAAGGAATCCTTTATTGTCCAATGCTCCCATGGATGAGCTTTTGTATCGAACTTATCTCTCTTGATCGTCATATATTCAGGTTCAAAACCATTGCTCTCAAGGTATTCCTCACAGGAATTGATCACTTCAAGCGGGTCTACTGTATTGAATAATCCTTTATGCCACCTGAATTTAACCTTTGGAATACCCTTGAAGAAGAGCTTTTCTGCTGCCGTTTCAGCTTTTGCTGTTTTCCCCGGTCCAACTAGTGGCTGATGCTCATAAGGGTTTTTATGTATTTTATAGCACCCACTGAAAAAAAACATAATGGAAAGCAAGGCAAGACTGACGCTGATAATTTTCAAATAAGTTTTCATGGTTTAATGTTCCTTAACTTTTGAGCAAGATAATCATCATTCAGCAAGCATTTTCTCTGCCATTACGCTTTCAAACCAATGCTATAAGAATATTCAGGTAAGCGAGTATATATCTTTAAGATGTTAAGGCGACTAAAAAGTTAAGGATATTTGGCAATTAGCTGAAAAAACATTTTTTTTCATACTCCTGTAGTATCTTAAAAATGACACGTGCATTGTGGGTTTATCATTTTTTGTTGGGGTTTTATTCGGAGAGCTTGCGCTCTCGCGCTTCTGTGGGGGCTAAAATGAGTCGAGTGTGTCAACAATTTATTTCCTGGTGGTGATGGTGGGTAAACAAAAGGCATTTTTACCCACCCTACGGTTGTAAATTTGATTTTTATTACTGATAATTTGGGAAATTCCCGATAAAATAGTAATATTGAAAAATTGGAATCTGGTTTGAAACAGCGATTAGCTTTTTAAGCAAGTATTTGGCGGCGTTTTATTGAGACGATTATTTTTTAGAAAAAATCAACGGTTACTTAGCAATGCACAGTTCAAGTCCGTGCTGGATCGCAATTGCTGCGTCAGAAACAGCGATATGCTCGTTTTTGTTGCCGAAAATGACTGTGAGTATCCTCGTCTTGGTATTTCGGTTTCCAAAGCGTGCGGCAATGCTGTGGTAAGAAATCGCGTAAAACGCCTGATTAGAGAGTCTTTTCGCCAAAATCAGCACCAGCTGGTCCAATCGTATGATTATCTTGTTATCGCAGTCAAGCCTAAGGATAAAAAGGCCAAAAACGACGATGAAAAACAGAAAAATCGCTTATTTATGGCCAAAATCGATGAAATCGACCAAATGTTTATGAAGTTGGCGGTTTCAGGTGCCGAAAAAGCAGTTAGAACAGCTATTAGCGATTAGCAATCAGCGATTAGCTATTTATTGAATGATTTGAGTTAATTGACAGCCAGGCATTATATTGACAACTGAAAAAAAACTTATGCAGATTGGAATTACGGCAAAACATGCTGGAATTTCGCGGCAAACTCTGCAATACTATCTGATGGTCGGCCTGCTGGAACCGACAGAGGTTACCGCGACGGGCAGACGTATGTTCAATGAGGCGGCTGTTGAAAGGATTCGTTTGATCAGAAAGCTAAATGAAAGCGGGTATCCGCTGCGAGCGATAAGGGAACTGTTTCTTGAAGGACGGTTTGATTCGAAAGGAGTTGATTCGTGACCGATTATAACACACTGCAAAGAAAAAAAAATATTGTCGTAGGCGGATTTGTAATGATCGCCGCAGCGGCTATGCTGTGGATGGTAGCGATATTCGGCGAACTTCCGGTCGCGGCGACTAGAATGCGTTCATTCGAAGTTGTCGTCAAATTCCCCTCGGCATTGGGCATACAGGGCAAAACTCCCGTATATTACTGCGGTTACCAGATAGGCAAGGTCATTTCTGTGGCGGCTCCTCAACTTCTGGAAGGGCCTGAAGGCAAGATGATACATCAGATCAGAGTCGGTCTTGCTATCGATAATAAGTTTCAGGCAATCCCGATGAACGTGGAGTTTAAGGTTTTGAAACGCAGCATGGGGAGCAGTTTCGTCGAACTTGTTGACCCGAAATACCCTTTAGGGGACGAAGTAGACAAGAAAGATCGTTTTCTGCATGGAGATATCGGTACTGCTTTCCAGGGGTCCGTTGGTTCCACTAATGAGTTTATCCCGGAAAGGGTTCAGAATAAGATCGAGACGCTGGTTGTTAAGATCAGCTCGCTGGCGGCTAGCATCGACCAGGTCATCGGAGATAAGGAAAATCAGGATAATATCAGGGTTACCCTTGCCAATTTCACAGCGGTTACCGAAGAGGCAGCTGTTGCTCTTAAGTCTGTCAGGACTTTCACCGATGCCGGTACAGATGTAATGACAGAGACATCTGAGAGCCTCAATAAGACCCTCAAAGAGGTCAATGCCCTCGTTAACGCTGTAAATCAGGGTGACGGGACAGTTTCGCGACTTCTTAATGACGGCAGGCTTTATGAGAATCTGATGGAAAGCTCAAAGGAGCTTAAGCTGGCCCTTGAACAGTTCAAGATTTTCACCGCAGAAGCTCAGAAAAACGGCCTGAAGATCAAATTATAAACAGGTCTCAATCAATTCCAGGGTTTACCCCATAATATTTCTGCGCCCAACTTGCCTGCAAATGCTGCCGGGGGGATGGGCGAAATAATCTTTCCGAACTTTTGCGTTTTTCTGCCGTATTCCCTTGTAAAATTACCCCTTATCGGTTATAATGTTTAATTGTAAACATTTCCGGTAAATCAGCCGGAGAGTATCGGCAACCCGTATCCAGACAGGGTTTAAGGTAAGTTTCATTTTTTCAGAAAGGCTTGATTTATGTTCGTTGAAAATCCGTCCAGGAAGTCTCACTTAATCACCCTCCTTATGTTAATGTTCGCGGCGAGCGGTTTCGCCTCCGATAACAAAGAACTCAGCAGT
>JAIPFN010000033.1 GCA_021736615.1 Phycisphaerae bacterium
GTATCGATCAGCGTCTCGCCCTTGCTCACCGAGCTGGACTTTTTCGTGAAATCCACGATGTCGGCGCGAAGCCGGCTCGCCGCCAGCGAAAAACTGATTCGCGTCCGCGTGCTGTCCTCGAAGAACATGTTGACCATAACCTTACCCCGGAGGGTCGGTGCCTTTTTGATCGAACGCGTGCTGAACTGCTCGAAACCCGCCGCAGTCTCGAAAATATGCTCAAGCTCCTGCTTCGAAAGATCACGAAGTGAAAGCAGGTGTTTGCGTTTCCAGATAAATTTATTATTTCGTCTAATCACGTCCTTGAGCCTTTCGCCTTTTACTTCATAATTCGATATTCCTTGTTGGATATTGGATATTCGTTTTTTGACGATTTGAATATCCAATAACCAACAAGGAACACCCAATAACCAATAAAAAACACTCTAATCCTTTCGCCTCACCACTTACCACTTACCACTTACCACTTACCACTATACATTGCCCGCTTTTCGCTTTTCGCTTTACGCTTTACGCTTTACTAACAACAACCTGATCAATATCATCACTCTCAACCAGGCTAACTTCGACGGATCTGTCAAGCGGCACATCGACCTTGCACGCCGAGTAGTCCGCCTGTATCGGAAGTTCTCTGTGTCCCCGGTCAACCAGCACCGCGAGCCGTATCGCCTTTGGTCTGCCCAGATCAACCAGCGCATCCATCGCCGCCCGAGTTGATCTTCCGGTGGCAAGTACATCGTCGACCAGTATGATTATCAAATCGTCGATATCAAAGTTAATCTCCGTGCTGCGAACTATCGGCTGCCCCTTGCCGTGCGGGTCGTTAATATCATCGCGATACAGGGTAATATCAAGCTCTCCGCAGGGGATTTTCCGGCCAAGTTTGTCTGAAAGCAACCGGCAAAGTCGTTCTCCAAGAATCTCCCCACGGCTTTTTATACCAATAACGGCGATATCCGTACCCTCAGGCGTAGCTTCAACAATACGCTCGGCAAGTTCGATCATAGCTACATTAATCTGATCTGCGTTCAATAGTATTTCCATGTCAAACCATCCATAAAATTATAAAATCCGAAGAAGTATACCACCCAAACCCCTAAAATGCAATGCCAAAAAAACAAAAACCCCCAATAAAACCCGCCCAGAAGCGTGAGTGCGCAAGCACTCCGAATAAAACCCCAACAAAACAATCCCCCTTAACAAAACAAGCACCGGCGTTTTTAACTTCATCATTGGGTGTTCCTTGTTGGTTGTTGGATATTCGCTTTTTTCGCTTATGCCTAAAAATCTTTAAGAACCCACCGATACCCTTTCGCCTTCATGCAACTGCTGATATCATAGGTTTGCCTTTTTCTTCTCGGGAACTCATCATCGCTCATTCGATAACTATCGTCTTCGTACGGTGTATAAGGTCTGCCGGATAATTCAGCTTCGCGCATTGCATCAAATCTCCCGACGTTATCCCTGTACTCGGCTTTCTCAAGACACTCCCTGCTGTCCCAGTTGATCTGTCCCTCGGTCACTCCCGGTTTATACCATCCATACTTGTTACCGCTGCACCCGCAAACGAACAGCAGACTTAACAAAAGTGAAGTAAACAATAATCGGTTCATCAAATATTACTCCTTTCAGTTTCTTAAAATGTATAGCAGGGCTTGCATGCCGGCTATGGCATAATTACAAATATACCACCTCCTGAACCTACATCAATGAAAATTTGAAAAAAACGATCAGATGGGGTCGCATTGCCGCAGAATCCTGTTCAAAACACAAAAATCGGTCGTTATTCAGTGTCTCATAAAAACGCCGGCAGGGCAATATAGAATTTGCTGCCTTTGCCTGGTTTGGATTTAAGCCAGATTTTACCGCCCAGCCGATCCATTATGCGAGTGACGATTGTAAGACCCAGGCCTTCACCGGTTACAGAGCTTTCCGGGTCTAGCCGGTGGAATATCTCGAAGATTTTTTTCTGGTGGTTCGGTGCGATACCTATGCCATTGTCCTCGACACAGTAGATGCTCATGTCTCCGTCGACCCTGCCTGATATTTTTATTATACTCTCTTTGGCGGTATCTCGATACTTTATGGCATTGCTGATAAGGTTGGTGAACACATGGTCCATCATATGGCTGTCTCCTATGCACTTTGGCAGCGAATCGACCGTGACTTTGATATTGCTTACTTTTTTCTGGTGCTCCATTGCATCAAGTATTTCCCTGACGATCCTGTCAATATCAAGTACTTCGCTTTTTATTTCCACAGTCCCGATCCTTGAAACCTGCAGCAGACCATCCAGCAGACTGGCCATTTTTTTGGCACCGCTGTTAATGAATTTAAGACATTCCGGTATATACTCTTTTATTACCGGTTCGATCTGCTTCGCTTTGTCGATACTTTCAGACTGTTCTGTAAGAATCTCAAACAGACGATTGTATTCCTTTTCAAGTTCGCCGCTAAAACCCTGAATGTTTACCAGCGGCGACCGAAGATCGTGCGAAGCTGTGTAGACGATGTCCTGAAGTTCCTTGTTTTTGTATTCCAGGGATTTAACAAGCTCCTCTTGTTGCTTCTCTGCCTGCTTGCGGTCTGTGATATCTTGCGTAAAGCCAGTCCCGCGGATACATTTGCCTTTGTCGTCATACTCCAACTCCGCTTTTTCTCTAACCCATTTGACTTGGTTATCAACTACGATACGGTGTTCAATATCATAAGGTTCTCTGTTGGCAACCGAACGTTTCCATTGCTCTTCAAGATATTTACGGTCATCAGGGTAAATGCATTCCAAAAACGACTCATAAGTCAACTCGGTTCCAGGTTCGATCCCAAAAATCCGATAATTCTCGTCGGTCCAAACCAGCTCGTTTTTGATAATATCCATCTCCCATGTCCCTAGATGTCCTATTTCTTGAGCACGTTGAAGGTAATAACGATTTCGCTCTCGCTGCTGTTCTGCCCGCTTGCGGTCGGTAATATCCAGCCCTAACCCCACAAGGTAAGCCTGCCCATCAATAACAAGACTTTTTCCGGTGAAGTAGTACGGTATCTTCTTGCCCAATTTTGTGACAAAAAGGTTCTCCATTGAGGATGACCCACTATCATATACCTCCTGCATACGGTCTGCACAAAGATCTCTTTCTGGGCCTTCTTCAAAAAAATCAAGAGCTGTCATCTTATCCAGCTCATACTCGGAGTAACTGCTAACTTTTGACCAATTGTCATTCCTCCGCACAAATCGAGCACTGTATTTTTCGAAAATATAGAAAAGCCCCGGCATACTTTGAACGATCGTGTCGGTGAATATACGCTCGGCCAGTAATCTATTTTCATCCCATTTTCTATCCGTGATGTCTCGCCATACAACGTAAAGAAACTTCCGGTCTGCCAGTTCAATGGCAGTCAGGAGAACTTCCACCGGAAAGATCTCGCCATTGCATCGCTTATGGTTCCATTCAAATCGGTGACTGCCCCGCTCAAACGCGATCGACATCATCTCATCGGCTTTTTCGAATGAACTTTTCCCGTCAGGTTGATATTCCGGTGACAAATCTGAAGGATGAGTATTAAGCAAATCTTCCTCGTTAGGATAGCCGAGCATCTCGACGGTTGCTTGATTGCAATCGATGAATTTGTTCCCTTCGATTATGAGAGTTGCGTCAGCCGATTGCTCGAATAGCGTTCTGTATTTCTTCTCACTTTCGCTCAAAGCATCTTCAAACCGCATGCGTTCGGTAATATCTCGACACGATTCGACGATATAGATTATCTCACCTGCATCGTTAAAGATTGGCGAAGCACTGATTTCTTCTACGGTCCTGTCTCCGGCAGCGTTATAGTGGGTGTGTGTTGTAGTAAACGGTTTTTTGCTTTCGATAACCATATGAAGTGGGCACGCATGCCCATTTTTGTCACAAGGCCTGTCGCGGCCGTGCATCATCTGGTAACATGTCATTGATTCGACAAGAAGACCTGTTTCGTTTTTTTTCTGTGCAGCCCGGTTAGCCAATAAGATTTGGTAATCAGAGTCTATAACTATGATCTCATCCGGGATGCCGTCTATAACTTCTTGAAGAAAATTCCGCGATTTCTTGATTTCGTATTCAGCCTGCTTGCGTTCGGTAATATCTGTATGCGTTCCGACAATACGTAATGGAGTACCGGTACTGTCACGCTCGACAATTTTAAGTCGTGCGCGAATCCACATCCATTCGTTATCTTTAGATTTGAACCGGTATTCCTGATCGTACTTCGATGTTTCTCCGGCAATGTAGGCATTCAGGGCCTGTTCCACCTTTACAATTTCTTCCGGGTGTAAACGTTTGGCCCATTCGTCGTATGTACTTGGGAACGCACCGGGTTCATAGCCGGCCATTGTATAGTAACGATCGTTGAAATAGATTTCACCGGTAATATAATTCCAGTCGAGGATTCCGTCATTATTTACTGACATAACGAGATTGAGACGCTCCTGACTGCACCGAAGCTGCTTCTCAGCTCGTCGGGCTCGCATCAACCAGAAACTTACGCTCAAAAGCGCCGCTACAAGCATGCAGAATACAATAACTGTATTCCAGATAAGCGTTTTGTTTTGCTCATAGAATGAAACCGGCTTATTGATAATGACCGCCGAGTCCGGCAATTTGGAAATATCCAGTCCGAAACGGCTCATGGCTTTATAATCGAACATGATAACATTTGGAGAGGTTGTTACAATGTCGGGTATCTTTCCGCCTTTCAGGATGTCAAGGCATATCTTGCCCGCTATGAGTCCCTGATCCTTCGATGAAGTCATAAACCCGCCGATTACCCCGGTTCCAAGGTAGTGGTCTTCCATTGCATAAACAGGCGCATTGGACGCTTTACTGATCATCCTGCCGCTTTTTTCATGGGAATAATACCTGCCTTGAGCGTCCCGGTTGAAGTTGCAAAGCAGAACCGCATCTTTATCTGATAATTTACCAAGTCTTTCCAGCAGGTCATCCGTATCAAGCCTGTCAAGCCACACTATCTCCTGAGATTCTGAAATTTCTGTAAGTTCTCGTTCAACTTCTTTACATATCGCCTGCGCCGTTACTGTCGTACCGGACACGACAACGAGCTGCGTAATTTCACCCTGAAGCTTACTTATCAGATCATATGTCCCTTTTGGGTCAAAATCTTCCACGACTCCCGATGCCTGCCCGTTAAACTTATTTAGCATGTCAGGCTGAAAATTATTGATACCGCTGAAAACTACAGGCGAGCCTTTAAATAACCTGTTGTAATAATCCGAGACAAAAGTCAGCGCATTGTTGTCGGTTACCATAACAGCATCGAATTTTGTAGTACCATATTTCTGAGCGATAAATTCTGCGAAATAATCTGATATTTGTTCCAAAGCAATTCGTTTGGTGTCCAGAAATTCCGTATATGTCTCAATATTCGGCTGACTTGAAAGTGTTTCAATTATTCCTTCATCCTGCCCCGATGTCCATGCAAGACCATGATGGTAGGAGTGAATAATGAGAACGTTTTTCTCACGAACAGGTGATGTTCCTTCGGCCTTTATCGAAAAAACGTAGGTTATGATCAACACAAGAATAGTTACCTGAAAAGATAATAGGTTTTTGCCGCTGTTTCTAAACAACATTACCTCTATTCCCCATTAAATTAAGCCAGATGAATAACTTACTTTTTATCATCACATGGTCGCTCGAATACACAACTTTTAAACTAGTAACAAAACTGACTGATAATGATCTTAGATATGCAAGAAGTTGCGTGGCATTTTATAATAAAATAGCCCTGGCCGCCAGGTCGAATCCTTCATTAGACATTATACAATAATCATTATTCATTTCAAACTTACCCCCTTAGGCAGTTATTGCTATTTATAAAATGTCGGCATTAATGAATGATCACTTAAACTATAGATGAATGAATTAAGCTGCTCTTTACTGAGCAATATTATTTCGCTCCGGCGTGCTGTCGGCATCCGGATGACAACTTCTATGGCCATCCAATTGGCAGCGTCAGATATTAATGGCATTTTAATCTCGCAAGCGATCAAAAGTCAAATCTTTATTTCCGGCCAAAAAAATGATATTATGAAACCACCGAAAAATCTCGGTACACTAATCCTTCTCGCCGGCTTTCAATATTCTTGCAATTTACATCGGATTTTGCTATACTTAGACTAAATAATTAGCTATACTGGTAGCGATGGAATTATGGGACCGAAGGGATTTCCGGTGAAAAACTGGCTTGCGAATCATTATAGAGGATATGACAGATTACAGACTGTGTCTGTACTGCTAGCGGCAGTGGTGATCTTTCTGCTTAGCCCTGCATTGTTAGCTATCCAGTTCCAGCCCAAGGCCCTCGAATACTCACTTACCCGTCAGCTTCAACTGTTGGAAAATCTCGACGGCAAAGGCACGACTATTACAAGTGTCTGTAGAAGCATGACTTATATCGACGACCAACCCCAGATGGACTACAACTGGAACACTGAGCATGACTGTTTTATAGGCGGCGATATAACCCTGTCAAACGGCTTGGGCGGAGTTTCGGCACATGCGACATCGATAGGGGGGATACTTGTCGGCTATGACCCCAAAGCGAAACACCCGGATTTCGGCGAGTTTGAATACGTCGGAGCAGCCCCGGCGGCGACCGTCAAGATTTCAGAATTCTGGCGGTTTATAAGTAATTTCATGCCGGGCGGCAAAGAGATCGACACCGACATACTCACAATGAGCGTTGGCGTCGTTTTCGAGGACTGGTGGACACGCCGGCTTGAGCTTCTAGCCGCCGAGCAGGGAACCGTCATTGTCGCAGGTATCGGCAATGGACGAGACGTCTGCGACCCGCCGTACTACCCGGCGGCAGGGGCCAATGTAATAGGCGTAGGCGTAATAGACCCCGTTATAAACGCATCGCAAGGTGTTTCTATTGAAGACTTTACGTTGCCAAGGCCGGCCCACACAAGCTGCGGTCCCACGTCGGACGGCAGATGCGGAGTAGACATCGTCGCTCCGGGCAACTGCCTTGTTCCTGACGCTAACAGCCCG
>JAIPFN010000034.1 GCA_021736615.1 Phycisphaerae bacterium
GGCGGCGTCGCATGCATGAATGCGCTGGGTTGAAGGAAAATAAAGCAAGCAAAATCAAATTGTTATACGATTCAACGATAACTGCTTTGGCACATCAATTGCAAAATCTATATCTGCCGGCACGATCACTCTGAGAGTTACCCCAACATCCTATGCCGGTGACGTCAGCTTGTCGAACTATCTCTTTGGGCATTCCGGAGCCGACTGGAATGACAGGATCCAGTTATATCTGAGGCAAGGCAGCCTTACACTTGGACTTGGCGACAGCCATGAACTGGAAGCTAACATTGAAATGCTCATACTCAATCAGAAATACCATGTTGTACTTACATGGGACACAACCGCTTATAGCGTATATGTCGATGGGGTGGAAATAACCTCCGGAATATATAGCGGACTTAACAATCTCAACACCTTCGCTGACATCGGCAACAACGGAAGCCCTGGCGAGAGGAATGAAGCATTTGAAGGGCTGATTGATGAGGCCAGGATTTATAACCGAAAACTCACCGCCGAAGAGATCGCCGACTTGGCGTTAGGCAAAAAGTATGGATACGAAACGCTCACTCTTATCATGACTAACTGGCTTGAAAATAATCCTGACGCCGACATCGCTCCCTCAGGTGGTGATGGAATTGTCAATCTGCTGGATTTATACGAACTGGCTAAACACTGGGACCCGCAACTACCGGAAACACCCTAAGGGGCGGTAAAGCCGCAATGACTTATAGCTTTACAAGGGAAATGCCCACCCTATTACCCTTATGTCTAAATTCTCAAGCCCCGAAATGTGTTCATACAATCAAAGCAATAGGGCTAAAAGGAAAGACTGCGGGCGTACTACACTGGACTTTTACCCCCAAGTGACTTATGACCACGATCATAACTATATTCAATCAGCCAATCTCTTGAAAATCCCTATCCTGTTGTAGATTTCTAAACGTGCACATATCAAGAATGTCTTCACGGTAGCTCCGATTAAAACGTTCAATATAACTGTTCTGCTGAGGCATGCCAGGCTTGATGCGACGATGCCGAATCCTGTGGCTGCGACAAAATCTTCTAAACGAATGACTGATAAACTCTGGGCCATTATCACTGCGAATGTACTTTGGAAACCATCGTTCTTCACCGATTATTTCAAGGCTGCGAATCACCCTCGCAGACGGCAAACTCGTATCAACCTCTAACGTCAGACACTCACGGTTGAAATCATCAATCACATTAAACTTCTGAACTTGCGCCTATTAGTTAAACCATCACTCATAAAATCAAAACTCCATACTTCATTTGGTTCGTTGGCTTTAGGCATCGGTTTACGCTCTGCTGCTTTCATAAGCTGTTTCTTGCAGGCATGGCAAAATCTTTTTTACTCGCAGGCTTTAGGAGTTTTTTTCAATGAGTTCCTTAAGAACATTATTTTCCGGAGATAAATCCGCATACATATGCTTGAACTTTTTGTTCTCGTCTTCAAGCTGACGCATCCGCCTGATCTCCGAAGCGCTCATGCCAGCGAATTTCCTCTTACAGTTATAGAACGTGCCGTTCGATATGCCGCACTTACGGCTGATTCGGGCAACGGTCATGCCAGCCTCGGCTTCTTTGAGAATGCCAATATCTTAGTTTCGTTATACTTCAACTTCTTCATAACAGAGTTCCTTTTATATAGGATGCCATATCGATCCAGAACTCTCCAGTTTACATTGTTCAATTATATGGGGTGCCAACCAATCCGCCTTAATTAGCGACATCAGTTAATTGCCAGTCATGCATACGATTTCATCTTGACAAAGCCCATAAGCTCGGTATAGACTATAGAGACATAAAGCACGGCCTTGAGGTCGGTACTATGGTAAGAGGCCAAGCTGCTGCCCAGATGGATACGTTTCTCTCTAAAATGAGCAAAAAATACTAACTGAATTACTAGCCGCGTAAATGACAGGAGTATAAGATTGGAACACAAAAAACCTCACATCGAAATCCTTAAACTGGCGATTTCACGCGAAGTGGAGTCTATCAACCTCTACCTTGCCATGGCTGAATTTTTTGTCAAGCAAGAAATCAGCAGTGTTTTTATTGATATCGCAAACGAAGAAATGAAGCATAAAAATGATCTTGAACTGGAAGTTATGAAACTCGGTCATACTATCGAGATAGAGCGGGACTTCGCGAGCGTCTCCATGAGCGATCCCGAACTGGCCGAAAAGCTTATGCCGGACGGGATGGACTATAAGAACCTGCTTTCCATGGCGATCAACAGGGAAGAGGAATCATTCAGGTTCTATGTGGACTCGATGGAGTCAATAAAAGACCATCAGTCACGCGAGATCGTCTATGCACTTGCACAGGAAGAGGCCAGGCACAAACACCGATTCCAGTTTGAATACGATCTGCTGTCAAAGAAAGAAACCTGAGCGGCGCCTGGTTTTGATGCCTTCGCGGCGATTTTTAAAGATTTTACAAGAAAGGAAAACTTATGAATTTATCTGAATATTTTGAAAACACCAAAGGTACAGGCGTTCTTGCGACAGCCGACGAAGACGGAAATGTCGATGTTGCTCTTTATGCACGTCCTCATGTCATGGATGAAGATACCGTTGCGTTTATTATGAACGAAAGGCTTAGTTATCACAATATAACTTCAAACCCGAAGGCCGCTTACCTTTTCCAGGAAGATTCGCCCGGCCATAAAGGTAAGCGTTTGTATCTGAAAAAGACAGTTGAAGATGACGACGAGGAACTTATTGATTCTATCAGAAGAAAAACCAAAATGCACCATGCCGGTGATTCAAAAAAACATCTTGTGTATTTCAAGGTCGAAAAAATAAGAGAGCTTACAGGAGAATAACCGCTATGAAGTATATCGCCGTCATAAAGTTTATAGCCGCTTTAGTCTTGTGCTTTGGCGCAAGCGCCGTCGGTGCTCTTTTTATGGACAGTGATACTTTAACAAGCTGGTATGCACAACTGCAGAAACCGTCGATAACGCCTCCCGGCTGGGTGTTCGGTCCTGTCTGGACCCTTCTTTACTTTATGATGTCGGTATCGTTATTTCTTGTCTGGAAAAAGGGCCTTGGTGACCCGGGCATTAAGGCTGCCGTCTGTGTCTTTTTGCTGCAACTGGCTCTTAACGCGGCATGGACGCCGTTGTTTTTCGGTTTTCATATGATATTTGCGGCACTTGTTGTTATTGTCTTTCTATTTCTGGCAATACTTGCTGCGATTATCTTTTTTAAGAAGATTTCTTTTTTGGCAGCCATGTTGCTGGTACCGTATCTTATCTGGGTAGGCTATGCAAGCGTATTGAACGCTTTAATTTGGCATCTGAACCGATAGTTAAACGGGCAATTGTAGTTTTGCAAGTGATTTTAATTTATGTGCTGAGGGATTAATGCCATGTTTTCATTGCGTTCATGGTTAATGGCTAAAGTTTACGACTTCTTTATGAGAAAGGCTGAGAAGAAAAATTTCTCAAAGTGGCGTTCTGGCTTACTTAAGAATTTGAGTGGGAGTGTACTGGAGGTAGGTGCGGGCACAGGTGTTAATGTTTTTTACTATCCATCTACATTTTCAAAATTGACCCTTACTGAGCCTGACCCAAATATGCTTAAGATTCTCCGCAAACGAGCTAAACAGAGAAATGATTTAACAGTTGAGATTCATAGGGCTACAGTGGAAAAACTTCCGTTTCCTGATAACTCATTTGATTTTGTTGTGTGCACGTTTCTATTGTGTTCTGTATTTTCTCCTCAAGACAGTCTTTCAGAGATATTCAGAGTCTTGAAATCTGGCGGAAAGTTTGTGTTTCTTGAACATGTAGCAAATATAAAAAACAATCGTGCATATAAATGGCAGAAACGAATAGAACCTATATGGAAGTTTGTTGGCGGCAATTGCCATATGACAAGAGACACAGCATACGAAATAGACACATCTGGATTCGAAATTCTTGACCTGGACACTGAGTATATTGCAGGAGGGGCTTCGATCATAAACCCATTCATCCGAGGAGTTGCCAAAAAAATTTGATTTTCAGGATTGGTCAACTAAAGGCTCCGGGAGTGCTCTGTAGAAAAGCCTCTGGCTGATGGCAAAAAAAGAAACACAAGCCCAACTAACAAAAATCGCAAGCAAATCCCAACAAAACACCAAAACCTTTTTTAAATCTGTGTCAATCTGTGTTAATCTGTTGCTAAACAAAAACAAAACAAACCTAACTTGCAAAAGTTGCAAGCTAACCCCAACAAAACACCAAAACCAAAAACTAATTTATTCCTTCAAGCCCTTCATTTTTTCCTTCATGATCTTCATGGTAATTACTCCCCACCAATACCGTAGCCACTCTCAACATCGGCCAAGGACTCCAGCTTCTCTCGAAGATCATCTTCACCAAACATACCGTTCAATCGTTCGTCCTTACCGCCCGGCAAAAGTAATATCGTTACCGGTATCGACGGTTCCTTATAAACATCCTTAAGGTCCCTCGTCGCCGCACTGTCTCTAAGCGTAGTATCGCCAAGGTACGCCCGCACTCCTTTTTGCTTGAGGAAATCCGCGACATCTTTTTTGCTGTAGACAAACTTATCTACAACCGTACACGTCGTGCACCAGTCAGCCGTAAACTTTATCAGCACCGGACGCCCTTCTTCTACGTCTTTAGCGATCGCCGCCGAATCATATATCTGCCAGTCGACCGCCTTTCCCCCCGTCCCGGTAAGCAGCAGCCATCCCGAACTAACCGCGATGACAATCGCCGCCAGCCGTATCGCATATTTATGCCCGCGCGTCGTCAACATAGTAACCCATCCCCACATCCACACCGCAAGCGAAAGCAATACCGCAAAGTAAAGCGTGTTGATCCGCATCTCCGCCGGAACAGCCGACAAAATTTTAACGGCTATAAGCAGCATCAAAAATCCCAGTATATATTTGATATGGTCCATCCACCCGCCCGGCCTAGGCAGCCGGTTAAGCAGCCGCGGTATCGAAGTCAGTATAATAAACGGCACCGCCATCCCCACGCCTATCAGCATTATAGTAAACGTCGCAAGCCCAAGCGGCTGACTCTGAGCCCATGCAAACGCAGCCGCCAGTATCCCAAACCCGCAAGGCGTGCTAAGAAGCGCCAGCAAAAATCCCATCCCTATAGACCCGCTAAACCCCTCGCCGCTTCCGGATTTACCCGCGACCGACGACGGCAGCGTAAAAGTAAACAACCCGAACATAAACAAACCCATCACGACCATCAGCATCGACAGGCCGATATTAAACGCAGGCTCACGATTAAGATCCCCCCACTGCATCACCTGCCCGAAACCTAAGCGCAGCACAATATTCGCACCTGCGATTACCGCAAAGAAAAGAAGTATCCCGATAGAAAACCCGACACCCATCCCCACAGATTTTGCCCTGCTCTTTCCCGAAAGGTTCCACAGCCGGGTAATAATGATAGGAAGAATCGGCCACACACACGGCATAACATTCATAAGCAAACCGGCGATCAAAGCCAGCGAAAATGCTACAGGCATCGAAAACGTCTGCCCGGCAATACCGCTGTCACCGACAGGCTCAACGGCTGCGGCGCCATCGCCAACCCGCTCGGTCATACCGCCGTCACCTGCCAAAGGGAATTCAAACGCCGCCGCAGACATTTCCGCACCCGCGTCGACATCGATAGTAGTTGTAAGCTCAACATCTGCCAGGAATTTACAAAGCTCTGCACAAACCGCACCGTCGATCTTAACGGCAACCCGAACGTCACCTTTGCTGCCCTCTAGAACCTTAAACGGAATATAGACCGTAAATTCACCGTCGTATATGCCGTACTTATTATTAAAAAACTTATCGTCGTATTCCTTTGCCTCCGGATAGACCGCCTCGCCGAATACAACACCCTCGCCGCTGGCAGTAACCGTAAGCTGCCCCGTCTCGATCTGCTTTTTGTCGGCATAATAATGCCACTCGCCCCTCGTCTGAAACACCAAAGCAAGCGCAGAATCCGCACCGGGCTTAACCACCTTATGCTGAGCCGAAAGCTTGATAGAACCGGCATCGGCGTCGATATACGTGTCAGAGCTTGTATTTTCTTTGACCGATTCGTCGGCTGCTAAGGCGGCATTTATTGCATCGATGTCAGCTTGAGTTGGCGAAACAGCATCTTTGACATTAACTTTTTCAAACAGAGGAGATTGCTCAAGAGCTTTAAAGGCCTCGGCGCTTTTGCTGCTGTCAGAAGCCTCAATTGCCAAAACACTGCTGCCAAAAACCAGCAGACCGAGCACTACCGAATAGAATATTGTCTTTCGCATGTTATAACCTTTTATTTTTGAGTCAACAATTAGTAAATCTGTACGTAAAACTGCAACAATTGTTCTAAATAGTCGAATTATTATACCAGTTTATATAATTGTTTGTATGTTGCAATTAAAAACCGCTATTCGTATCGACCGAAAACCATAATATTTTGATTTTGAATAAAATTAACTTCAAAACCATTCATTGCGCTTTAGAAAACCAATATGAATGCCGATTTAACGGGGTAGTGTTTTAATATTGAATAAAGAAAGTACTGGAGTGACCTAATGAGTCCATTTGCTAGAGAAAAATTGGCGGCAACGCTGTTTAGACGTTTTGAAGGCAACCCGATCCTCACCACCGAAAACTGGCCCTATCCGATTAATTCCGTGTTTAACCCGGCTGCGATCAAGTTCAACGGCGAGGTCATGCTGCTAAACAGGGTTGAGGAACTTCGCGGATTTTCGCACCTGACCTGCGCAAGAAGCAAGGACGGGTTAACCAACTGGATCATAGACGAGGTCCCGACAATGCGGGCTGACCATAGTACCAACGAGGAAAAGTGGGGTCTGGAGGACCCGAGGATTGTCTGGCTGGAAGAGCAGAAACAGTATGCGATCACATATACATCATTCAGCGAGGGCGGGCCGATAGTTTCGCTGGCGATAACCAAGAATTTCAAATCTTTTGCGCGTCTGGGCGGGTTATTGCCGCCGGAGGATAAGGACGCTTGTTTGTTCCCACGGCG
>JAIPFN010000035.1 GCA_021736615.1 Phycisphaerae bacterium
GCCATGCGGCTGGTTACATATTCTATAGTTGCCGTGATAGTTTATTTGCTCTTTTGTATAGTTTCTCGGGGGCTGCCGGCGATCAGTTGGGAATTTCTGACGGCTATGCCTAAACGCAGCGGAGCTGAGGGAGGAATTCTTCCGGCAATAGTCGGAACGCTTTTGCTTGTGACAGGTACCATCGCCATAGCTTTGCCGCTTGGGATGGCAACGGCGATATACCTTTCTGAATATGCTAAACAAGGGAGATTGACGCATTTGATAAGGCTTGCGATAGTTACACTTGCCGGCGTCCCTTCGATTGTCTTCGGTCTTTTCGGGCTTGGCCTTTTTGTGATATTTCTTAACTTTGGAGCATCGATACTTTCCGGTTGTCTTACGCTGGCATGTATGATCTTGCCAATTATCATCGCATCCAGCGAAGAAGCCTTGCGAGCTGTTCCCAAGGGTTTGAGACAGGGCAGCCTGGCTCTTGGGGCCACAAAATGGCAGACGATATATAAGAATGTGCTTCCGTATTCCTTTTCCGGAATGCTTACAGGTTCTATTCTTGGAGTCGGCAGAGCAGCAGGAGAGACGGCACCGATTCTATTAACCGTCGCTGCCTTCTATTTGCCCAGACTGCCGAAATCTATATTCGATCAGGTAATGGCACTTCCGTACCACCTTTACGTCCTTGCGACGCAACACCCCGAAGCCGACAAGATCAGACCTATGCAATATGGAACGGCACTGGTTCTGCTGGTATTGGTACTCGGGGTTAATCTTGTCGCGATCTTGTTAAGACTTCATATCAGGAAAAAATACAAATGGTAAACACAAATGATAACAGCAATTCAAAAGTAGCTGTCCGTGATCTGAATTTCTATTACGGCGACACTCAGGCTTTATTCAATATTTCTGTTGAAATACCTCCCAGGCAGGTAACCGCTCTTATCGGCCCGTCCGGATGCGGCAAATCGACGTTCCTGCGGACTTTGAACCGCATGAACGACACTATCGACGGCACACGCGTAGAAGGTGAGATACTGATAGACGGCTTGGATATTTATCATAATAGTACCGATGTTGTGCAGCTGAGAAAAAAAGTTGGAATGGTTTTCCAGAAATCAAACCCGTTCCCGAAATCCATCTTTGATAATATAGCATATGGACCTCGCATACATGGACAGAAAAACCGCAGAGTTTTATCCGAGATCGTAGAGAAAAGCCTTGTAGGTTCTGCCCTGTGGAATGAGGTCAAGGACCGTCTTGACGATAATGCTATGGGGCTATCGGGAGGTCAGCAGCAACGGTTATGCATTGCCAGGGCCCTCGCCATAGAGCCGGATATTTTACTTATGGACGAGCCTGCATCTGCCCTTGACCCGCATTCAACAGCCAGAATCGAAGACCTCATCGGAGAGCTTCGAGATAACTATACTATCATAATTGTCACACACAATATGCAGCAGGCCGCACGGGTTTCCGACCTGACATCATTTTTCTACGAAGGACAATTGATCGAAACGGGCGAAACAAAGCAAATATTCACAAAACCCAAAGAAAAGAAAACAGAAGACTATATTACCGGCAGATTCGGTTGAGTGCGGTTTCGCACTTTTTATGGCGACAGGAACGCATTTTCTGTTAACCTGTCGCATGAAAAATTTGTAGAGAAAATCCGTAAAAGTTAAGTCTGATTGGAGATTCAAGAAATGCCAGCACATTTAAATAAAGAAATTGACAACTTAAAAAAAGAACTGCTTACCCTATGCTCAATGGTAGAAGACAGTCTTTGGCAAGCAGTCAAATCCATTAAAAACCGGGATGTCGAACTTGCAAAAAAAGTTATTGACTCTGATATTGAGATAGACCGAATGGAAGTCAAAGTTGAAGAAGACTGCCTTAAGATTCTCGCTTTGCATCAACCGGTTGCGATAGACCTGAGATTTATTATTACCGCACTGAAAATCAACAGCGATCTTGAACGAATTGGCGATTTGGCAGTTAATATTGCCGAACGCAGTCAGTTTCTTTCTGCACGGAAACAATTTGATATGCTTTTTGATTTTGAAATAATGGCAGAAAAGACCCAGGCTATGGTTAAAAAAAGTCTCGATGCCCTGATAAATATCGATTGCGACCTTGCCAATGAAGTCTGCCTGGCCGATGACGAAGTCGACGACATAAATCGGCAGATGTACGATCAGGTAAAAGAGCAGGTCAAGCAGTTCCCGAAAAACGTTGAAACTCTTATCCACCTGTTGTCAATTTCAAGGCACCTCGAAAGAATAGCAGACCACGCGACAAATATCGCAGAAGACGTGATATACATGGTCAAAGGCGAAATAGTAAGGCATAAAACTGAAAATTACTGATTTTATATTTATATCCAAGGTAAAATTTCTTTTTCAGTATCTTCTGGTTTGACAGAGGCATTCCAGCTGCAGATCCAATATTACCCGCTAACAAATAAGTATCCAGGTGATCAAGTCTTGCTTCTTTTTTTTGTGAAAATAGGCAATTTGGGTTATTTTCAGCACCTTTTTTCAGATTATCCCCCAATAATACCGATATGCTTATATATAGTATTAATCGTGTGCCGTTTTTTGGGGCGGCGGTTGACTTGTTTTGATAATCTGTTATTATTATGGCCTTTATTAAGTTGTAAAGGGATTTTATGCTTGAGACAACTGGCGCAAAGACAATTGATGTTATTGCCAATACCGGGCGGTTTTCGCGATTTGCGGGCAGGACGTTCGTTGGGTCGCTTATCTCCTGTGTTAGTCCGAAGACTTATCCTCTCATCTGGACGCAGATGAACGTTATCGGTGTTCGCAGCGTACCTGTCATAATGGTAACCGGGGCGTTTGTCGGCATGGTTCTTGCCGTCAACGCTTATGACCAGCTTGCCGGTATGGGTTTTGAAGAGCGGCTTGGCGTGCTCATCAATATTGCCGTTGTCAAGGAACTCGGTCCCGTTCTTGCCGCCGTTATGCTTGCAGGGCGCGTTGGAGGCGCACTTACCGCCGAACTTGGCACGATGAATGTAACCCAGCAGATTTCGGCTGTCAAGAGTATGGGAACCAACCCGATCAGGTATCTCGTTGTCCCTCGTGTGCTAGCCTGTATGCTGCTTACGCCGTTTCTGATCATCTATGCGGATCTGATGGGTATTCTGGGCGGATATTTCGTCAGTGTTATCCAGCTTGACATCAATAGTGCCGCATACTGGCAATACAGTGCCCAGGGCGTAGAGCTTTGGGACCTCAGCGTCGGCGTGGTTAAGGGCTTCTTTTTTGGAGTCGTTATCGCTCTTATCAGTTGCTATAAGGGGTTCAATTGCCGGGAAGGAGCGCAGGGCGTTGGCGAAGCGTGTACCGAGGCTTTCGTGGGCAGCTTTATTTCGATACTTGTCCTTAATTTCATCTTTGCTCTGATCACCAAGGCTATTTACGCAACCTTCTGGACGATGCCGTCACTGTTGTAAAGGAAATAATTCGTGGAAAAAGAAATCTCCCCTGACGACGGGGTAATCGTTGTTAAAAACCTGTTCAAGACCTTTGGCAAGCATCGCGTCCTTAAGGGGATATCGATGGCGGTCGAAGAGGGCAAAACTACCGTCATAATCGGGCCCAGCGGCTGCGGCAAGACCGTGCTTATGAAGCATATGATCGCCCTGAACAGGCCTACCAGCGGGGAGATATATTTCAGGTCGCAGCGTATCGACGAGCTTAGCGAAAAGGAACTTGCCCCGATCCGCGTTCAGTTCGGCTTCCTCTTTCAGATGGGAGCTTTGTTTGACAGCCTCGACGTATTCGAAAATATCATCTTCCCGATCCGACAGCACCGAAAGATAAAGGACTGGAAGGCCATCGAAGAACTTGTAAAGACCAAGCTGGCAATGGTGGGGATGGAAGGCTTCCAGAACCATTTCCCCGCTTCGCTTTCGGGTGGACAGCAAAAGAGGGTCGCGCTTGCACGTGCGATCGCGATGGACCCGCATGTCATTCTATATGACGAACCTACCACCGGGCTTGACCCGATCCGCTCGGACGTTATTAATGAGCTTATTCTAAAACTACAGCGTGAGCTTAAGGTCACAAGCGTCGTCGTAACACACGACATGAAAAGTGCCTACAAGATCGCAGACCGTATCATCATGCTTCACGAGGGCAGGATCATCGCAGAAGGCGACGCAGACTACATCCGCAACCATCCGCACGACGCAGTCCAGCAGTTCATACACGGCAGAGTAAGCGAAGCGGACCTGGCAGCACTAAGACTCGGCGGAACAAAGTTTAAAACACAATACTCACCCGAGGATTTCGAGTAAATTTGTAATTGATTGTTAATATTTTTTCTGAGGTATAAGATGGTGTTGTATGGAGCGATAGAAGCTGGCGGTACTAAATTTGTTTGTGCAGTTGCGGGCGGGCCAGATAATATTCTGGATACCGCAACTTTTCCGACTACTACCCCGGCAGAGACGATGGAAGCGGTTTGCGGATATTTCGCCGGTTACCAGCAAAAGTCAGGTGACAAGATCGACTCTATCGGTGTTGCCTGTTTCGGCCCTATTGATATGAACAAGGCCAGCGACAAATACGGCTATATTACTTGCACCCCAAAGCCCGGCTGGCAGGATACAGATGTCGTTGGCTTCTTTAATAGCCGGTTCGGTGTGCCCGTCGGTTTTGATACCGACGTCAACGCCGCCGCATACGGGGAGTACCTCTGGGGCGCAGGCAAGGGCCTTGGCGTTGTATTGTATCTGACGGTTGGTACCGGTATCGGTGGCGGACTTTGCATAAACGGCAAACCGCTGCACGGACTGATGCACCCGGAAATGGGTCACGTTATCATGCAGCAGGACAAAGCCAAAGACCCGTTCGAGTGCGTATGTCCGTACCATGACAGTTGTCTGGAAGGTCTCGCCTCGGGCAAAGCAGTTGACCTGCGGTGGGGCGTCCATGCATCAGAACTTGGAGACGACCACCCGGCATGGGATATCGAAGCCGACTACCTTGCACAGGGTATAATGAATTACATATTAACCGTATCACCGGAGAAGGTAATCGTCGGCGGCGGGCTGATGCACAAAGAACTGCTCTACAAAATGGTAAGAGAAAAAGTCCGGCAAAAACTAAACGGATACGTAAACGTACCGGCGATAACAGAAGACATCGAAAACTACATAGTAAGCCCCGGCCTGTCAACAAAATCCGGAATCTGCGGAGCAATAGGACTGGCGATGGAGGTAAAGCAAAAGGTTATTTAGTGTTATTTTCAGCAAAGTCTTAATAGTCTCCCTTATAACATTCCATTAAAAAACCTCATCTTCAGTGGTGAAAATGAGGTTTTTAATGGAGGCGGGGGGATTCGAACCCCCGTCCCGTGACATTTCGGGCAAAGCGTCTACATGCTTAGTCGCTGATTTAAATTTCGCGTCAGGAAACGTCCGGCGACAGACTTTTCCGTCAGCTATTGAACTAAAGTTTCGCCCTTGCGTCGCTCAAATCCGCTCAGACTATCCTGCTAGTTGGCGCCCTTGATATCCCTACAGGAAAGAAACATCAGGACGGGTTGCCATATTAGGCAGCCATGCGCAACTGTGAGTTGCCAATTAAAATTAGTTTGCCGGGATGATTAGCCAGGCCAACCGACATCCTGGGCATGCAACTTAACCGTCTATCTATCCGGTCGATGCCATTCGCCCCCGAATTGTAAAAGAACACACATATTATACGATAAAAAACAGACTTATCAAGCCCAAAACAATAAACTTTCAAGAATACACCGCTTGAAAACCGCCTCTAATATGATATACCGCCCATCTAACAGGAAAATTCAATAAATAAATGATTAATATTATATTTTGCTTTCGATGTAGTCCATTGTCTCATTAACGAGGTCTTCTTCGATTATATCTAGTCCGAAGTGGCTGCTTAGATAGCAAAAAGAAAAGGATAGCATGGGATTTAAAAGAACTTCTTCGTAGACGGAACTCGTTGCGATTAAACTTGATAATGCAGATTCTGTTGCTTTTTTAAGAATCTTTTTCGTATTCTTTATGTCTCTGAATTTCAGGCAGACCGCTGGGGCAAGATGGTATAATTCATCCTCTGTCATATCAGTGCCTGTTATTTTAGAAACAGGGATTGTCTCTTTGGCATCGGCATAAGCCAAAGTTATTTCTTTAAACCATTCCTCAGGAGTACTGGGTATTGGATTGTTGCATTTTATCATAATATTCTCATTACTCTGCCAGCCGTTTGAGGTCTTCGCCGTACGTTGCGTTGATCTTGCTCAGTGATTTGTTCAGCCGTTTCTGGCGGCTTTTATCTCGCACGGGCGAAATCATGATAGAATCTCCGTTGGTAGTCAACTCAAGGCTGGTGTCTTGTGCAATGTCCAGTAACTCGAGGATCGGCTTGTCGATTACAAGAGCCAGACTGTTGCCGTGTTTTATCAGTTTTTTGACCATGATATTTACCTCTATTTTCAGTGAAAATTCTCGTGTACACATAGTATATACGAAATGTGTCGGTGAAATCAATGATTTTCTTGAAGAAAATGCGGATAGAGTATGATATACTGCTGAAATACTAAAAAAATCAATAAAAAATGAAGGAATAATACAATGAAGCCGCAATTAATAGTAAACGCTGCCGCGGGCCGTATGGGTAAACGTGTAACCGCTAATGCTGTCGAAAGCGACCTTTTCGACATAACCGCTGCCGTCGACATCCCCCAGTCCCCCGACTTGGGCAAAGACGCTGGCCTCGCTGCCGGTATCGGTGAGATTGGCATACCTATAACGTCCGAATACCCGGCAACAGCCGATGTGATGATAGATTTCTCGCTGCCTGAGGCAACCAACACGGTTCTCGATTATTGCGTTAAAAACAATGTAGCACTCGTTCTGGCTACGACCGGCCTAAGTGATGCTCAAATCGCCAAGGTAAAAGAGGCAGCCAAGACTATTGCTATCGTCTATGCAACCAACATGT
>JAIPFN010000036.1 GCA_021736615.1 Phycisphaerae bacterium
AGGCATCGGACATTTCCATTACCGTCTGCGGACGAAATGCGTTGCGAACCTCGGGCCGGTTGATCGTTATCTTGGCAATGCCTTCAAATTTTTCGTATTTTATATCTTCGAAGGTTCCGGCTTTTTGCCAGTTTATGTTTGTCATTTTGTTCTGCTCCTTTTAAGTATGTTATTAACCATCCGCCAAAGGCGGACACGTTCCGGACATGAAGAGCATGAAGGAAAGATTTATTTTTCCAGTGCTTCTATTATTTGCGTCTTAATATTTCGTCTTAGTTTAAGGTTTTCTTTTCTGTCTGTGTTTACTTCTATTACTGCCGATACTGATTTATCTACTGCATCCTTATAAGCCTTTGTGAACGATGTTTTGTTTTGCGGGTTGCAGTAGTCTATGCAGAATGTTTCGCAGGCTCCTTTGAATTTGTGGTCGTGCGGGACTGCGAAATAATCTTCGAATATGTCTTCGGCCTGTGAGATTGACAGGAAATGGAATATTCCGCCGCCGCGGTTGTTTATTACCACTACGATGACCGGTACGTCGAGCGTTTTTAAAACGGCTAGTGCGTTAATGTCGTGTATGAAGGCCATGTCGCCGATCAGCAGGGTAGTCAGTAGTTTTTTGCCTGCCGCAAAACCCGAAGCCGTCGAGATGACCCCGTCGATGCCGCTTACTCCGCGGTTTGCGGTGACTGTTATGCCGATCCGTCCACTGACCGAATAAAGATCAACGTCGCGGATGGGCATGGAGCTTGACAGGACAAGCGAGGTGTTGTCGGGGATGATTTTTGAAAGCTGACGAGCGATAAACGGTTCGTTCAATTTTTTTGTGCTCTCGATACTTCTTTCGATTATCACGTCTGCATGTATTCCTTTGCGGATATAGAACCCTGCGTAGTCGCCCTCTTCATTGAGATGAATCCGGTCCAAGAGGCTTTCGCACGTGTCGGTGATGTCGCCTTTGAGATAGTCAGTGACGGCATGGATCGGGTCCTGCCGCTGCGGGGTATTGTTGATGATAATGTATTTACCGGGGCGGTTTTGATCGAGGAATTCGTCGACTCTCTTGGATGTTTTCCTGCCGCCGATATGCAGCACCAATGACGGCGCGGCCTTTTTGTTGAACTCGTCGCTTAGCAATTGCTGATCGAAATATCTGATTATGTTTGTCGTGCAATCGGTCATCCTCAAGCCGGATGTAATATCGGAGTAAACCGGCCAACCTAGCATATTAATAATAGCCATGACTGCCTTGCGCTGGCTGTTAGATTCGAGTTTGCCGACAATAATTAAACCGCGTTCGGTTTTGGCAATATCTTTCGCGAGGCTATCGAGACTTTCAGAGTTTGCGACGACTTCCGGATATTCGTATTTTGTGAAAGGGGCTGCCGAATTGATCCAGTTTTTTATATTCTTTGTGTAGTCTCTGGGAGTCTGTGTGTCTGTCGGTTCGAGTGGTTTTCTGTATCTGCAATTGATATGCACCGGGCCTGGGTTGGAATACCGGCTTCGAAAGACTGATTGGTCGATTGTTGACAGCAGCATTTCCGGCGGGATGTTTTCGTCCGGGCACGGCAGGTCGAATTGCCACCTGGTATAGGCACCGAACATGTTGGGCTGGTTGATGGTCTGGTTTGCCGATGTTTCGATCAGTTCCGGCGGCCGGTCGGCGGTGAGGATGATCATCGGGATATTGTCGTTTGAGGCCTCTATTATCGCCGGATACAGATTTGCACACGCGGTGCCCGAGGTCGTGATGATCGCTGCCGGTTTGCCGGTTGCCCTTGCGTAACCGAGGGCGTGGAAGGCGGTGTTTCTTTCGTCATAGCAGATTATGCTTTTGGCGCTTTTGTTGCGGGCGACGGCTGCGGTCAGCGGGGCAGACCTGGAACCCGGCGAGATGCAGAAGTAGTCAACGCCGCAGCGGATGAGTTCTTCGACAATTAAATTCGCCCAGAATGTATTAAGATTTTCTTGTACCATTTTACTATCCAGACAAAACTGTAAAGTTAGATCGGAGAGCTTGCGCTCTCGCGCTTTTATTTAATTACGTCGAGAAACTGTTTTATTTTGTTTTGTATTTCCTGCCATTCCTGTTCAGGATTTGACGATTTTACAATACCTGCGCCGGCAAATAAAGAGATTTGTTTTTGCCGGATAAGTGCAGAGCGGATGGCTACTGCGAAATTGGCCGAGCCCTTGGCGATCCAGCCGACCGGGCCGGCGAACCAGCCGCGGGAGAACGACTCGTATTTGCGTATCTCGCGGATTGCCGCCTTTGATGGGTAACCGTTTACCGCGGCAGTCGGGTGAAGCGATCTTATGATGTCGCATACTGAAACGCCGTCTTTTAACTGGCCGTTGAAGCTGCTGCTAAAGTGCTGCAGGTAAGACAGTGAGACAACTTGACGTCGGGCGGCAATTTCTACGCTGCCGCAAATTTCTGCGAGAGATTCGTTGACGTTATCAAAAACATAATCATGTTCAAGCTGTTCTTTCTCGGACTCGACGAGTTGTTTGTGGTATTTTTTTTGCTCGGCTGCGTCGGTTCCTTTTAGCCGCGTACCGGCGATGGCTTCGCTGTAAATGTTTTTTCCGCGTAAACTGAACAGACATTCCGGAGTGCTTCCTATAAAAGCGTTTCCCTCTTCGAATTGAAAGCAGAAGTTGTATGTCATTACATTTTTACTTTTTAGTCGCCGGAGTATTTCGACCGGCCTTACGGGTATTGAAGTTTGCAGTTCCAACTTTCGGGCAAGGACGACCTTTTGGATATGCGTGTCTCCAAGGTCGCTTATTACCTGTTTGACATTTTCGTCCCACTGTTTTTTGTCGGGACAGTCGGTTTGCTTTGTGATTGTGTATTGGTCTACAGACACAGGGCTATCGTTTTCAAGATTAACATGCGCGATGGCTTTTCGGAATTTTTCTATTAGGCCGGAAATGTTTTCGTCACCGGTAAGTTCTGCGTTGTATGCGAAAAGAGTTTTATTGTTTTCTGTTCGAAGTTCAAATTGCGGTACTGTAAATCTATATCTGCCGAATGTCTCCCATCCGTCCACTGGCTCAACTTCGGGATCAAAACATATTCCGCCGAAGTACTTAATGGCCGGTTGGGATAACTCCAGATCGCTGTCGATTGCCATTAGTGCTTCTTCAAGGTTTTTGGAGTTTTGCTCTGTCAATGATTTCGCAGAACCAATTGCGGAAACCTGGAAAGGCTTGTCTCTGTCAGAAAAATAGATTTTCTGCTGGCAGCTTTGCCGGCTTAGCCAGTCAAGCGGTGAGATATTTTCCAATTCTGTCTCGAATCGGTTCAGACCCTCGGTAAGGTATGGCAGGGACTTTTCGATTTGCTCGATAACTGCCCGGGTCACTGTTTCTTTTAAACTGGTTTTGGTGCTTTCATTCATAGCAACAATAAACTAACCCGTCTTTTCCGCTTCGATGGCGTCTTTGAGGTCGAGTTTCCCTTCGTAAAGCGCACGCCCGATTATCGCACCGCTGACTCCGGCTTTTTTCAGATTGACGATGTCTTCGGTGCTGGTTACGCCGCCGGCTGCGATGATCGGAATATTGAAAGCGTCGACGAGCCCCTTTGTCCGCTCCAGGTTCGGGCCTGCGAGCATGCCGTCCTTGGAGATGTCGGTGTAGATTATAGCGGCTATGGGGAGGTTGACGGCTTTGGCCGCGAAATCACTAAGTTGGTCAGAGCCGCTCTTTGTCCATCCGTCTACGGAAATCGCTGCACCGCGAGCATCCAGACCAAGTGCGAGTTTGCCGGGGAATTTGGCGGCCATTTCGGAGAACCAGTCAAAGCGGTTGACAGCGCTTGTTCCGATTATCAGGCGGTCGATGCCGATGTCGACGTATTTTTGTATTGTCTCTTCGTCGCGAATGCCCCCGCCTACTTCGATCTTAAGACCGGTATGGGCGTCAGCGATAGCTTTGACGGATTCTATATTAATAGGCGATCCGGCTTTTGCGCCGTCGAGGTCGACGATGTGGAGCCAGTCGGAGCCTGCCTGTCTGAACTCCAGTGCCTGTGCGACGGGGTCGTCCTTATAAGTGATCTGTTTGTCGTACTCGCCCTGGATAAGGCGTACACACTTTCCGCCGATCAAATCTATAGCCGGTAAAATATCCATTTTGGCAATCTCCGCATACATAATAAATAACCGTAATATCAGTATGAAATTGTAGATTGCGGGCGCGGAAAAAGCAATGTTTATTATTGCGGATTTGTTTTTGGATGCCTGGAGGGTATGTTGGGGCGTACCGGTGAGCCATACAGTGTTTTGCCAGAGAAAGCAAGGAATCACAGAATTAATCGATAATTCACATTTAAAAAAGATATTTCTTCTTGAAAGAATTTAATTTCGACGATAGACTCACATCCGGTAATCTTTTTTAATTGGATAAATTATGGCTAACTGTAATCTGGACTCTCAAAAGATTCTCAAGACGATCAATCTCCTGCAGAAACGTATCGAAGAACGTTTTGGCGGATCAAGCCTATCTATGGTTTGCCGTGACCTTTCGGAAGTAGCCAGAGACAGCGATGAGACGATCGCCCACATACATAAAAACAGGCTCGGTTACCGCATAGGTGTTTTAATCTTCGTCGGGGCAGTACTTGGCTGTTCAGTATTTGGGTTTAGCGGGCTTCGCACAAGCAACCAGGAAATGACGGTAGTATTGCTGCTTCAGGTACTCGATGCTGTTTTCAACATTGTTATACTGGTTGGCGGTGCGATAATTTTTCTGGTCTCTATAGAAAACCGAACCAAACGAAGCCGTGTTATAAAAGCAATCAACACCCTGCGATGCCTTGCCCATGTGATCGATTCTCATCAACTCACCAAAGATCCCAGCTACCTGGACCAGTCAGTAATCCAGACAACCCACTCGCCCCGGCGGAACATGACAGCCTTTGAACTTGGCAGGTACCTTGACTACTGCTCTGAGATGCTTTCGCTGGTGAGCAAGGTCGGTTTTTTGTATGTGCAAGACTACAACGACCCGGTCGCAACAGAATTGGAACGGGATCTGGAAGAAATGACCAACGGTTTAAGCAGGAAAATCTGGCAAAAAATTATGATCATCCAGAATGAGCGGAAAGCGTAATACGGACAGCGTACAACGTACAGTGGGCAACGGACATCGCAAGGCCAAAAGTAATTCCAACGCATTAATCCGGTAGAAACAATTCTTCGATAAATTTTACGAATTTTATCAATTCCTCTTTTTTTGCAGAAAAAATCCAGCACTTACTTTCGCTTCTGCGTATAACTATCAAACATTGAACAAATTCAAAAACATCAATCGAAAAAACAATTTGAATTAGACAGAACACTCCGGTCATCACGACGGAGGAGGAAAAACAAGACGAGGATGAAAAGACAATTACAGAAAACTGCATCAATGACAAATGTGATTATTTAATCATCCTGTCTTACAAGATCAGACGCCGCGCCGAAACCGCATGGGGAGAATTCTGGTAAATATGGTTTCGCAGCGGCGAGAAAAAAGGCTAAAGCACGGAAGCCTGATCGCCATAAACGTAGAACGGAAAAAGTAATTCAACAATCAAGCACAAAATCAAATTAACAAAATTAACTAAATGTTTCAAAGAAGAGGTTTAACTCAAAAAATCTTTAGGAGGATTATCATGAGAAATTTAACACTATCAATAATAGCACTGGGTGCATGTTTTCTGGTATTTACAAACGTTCAGGCACAAGCGGGAGTTTGTCCCGATGCGGTTTGTTTCGATTTCGAACTTGGTCACGACACTAGCGACCAAGTCGAAATAGGCAACTACATGACCGGTCTTTATGGACCAACAGTCACGGTTGCAAATTCCAAAGTAATGAATAACTGGAAATATCTGCCGCTCCCGTGGATCGGGAAGGCCTCTGATGATTATTATTTGGCAACTCAAGGTAAAGAGATGGAAATAACGTTTGAAAAGCCAATCACAAATGTCTGCGGCGATGGACGTGTATTTTTTAGTATTTTCCAATCACCAGATTTCACCATCGCAGGTTATGATGGCCTTAACCTGATTGACAGTTACTCAGATAACGTATGTATAGCGGGTAATGTTGAGTTCGACCTTGCTTTCGCTACGCCCGTCGATCGACTAAAAATATATGGTAACTGTATTGGTGTTGCCGTAGACGACCTTTGTGTTCAACCAGTACCTGTGCCTGGTGCGGGCCTGCTCAGCATACTTGGAATTGGCATTACCGGATGGCTCAAACGCAGAAATACCTTGTAGGATCCTCATCCGACAAAAGGCCGGAGTAAGAGGAGGAGGGAATCTTCTCCGGCCTTATTATAATACTGGAGCCGTATCTTGTAAAAAGATGCGGCTCTTTTTTTGGGTCGCTTTCCGGATTAGGACTTGGCCAGTTTCCATACCGTCTTTAACTTCGCGGCTATGCTTGACGAACCATCCTGACTGATCGAATGAATTGCCGTTTTCGTTGTCTGATCGCAGGTAACACAGGTTTCGACGGTTACCGGTCTGCCCAGTGACACCTCGGACTTAAAAGCAATATCTATCTCGGCCGGAACATATTCGGTGAGAACCTCCCGGGGCATCGACTCCATTGCCCAGGTCAGGTATATACTATTATTAATATGGTTGTTCAGATCGATCTCGGCGAACCTTGGCTCAAAAGTTTTGCTAAGCTGACAGTCAGCCGGTTCGTCAATTTCATCAAAGTCTGTATCCAGTGCCCGTTTCGGGTTAACCGGAATATCGCCCAGTGCCCGGTTTGGCCTTAGAGGCCTTCTTCGGTTAAGGTCCACAACCAGCCAGCCGCTCGAAGCAGCGGCGATAACGACGCCAGCCGAATCGGTAATCTCGAAATCACGAAAACACATAAGCCCCTTACCG
>JAIPFN010000037.1 GCA_021736615.1 Phycisphaerae bacterium
GAATTATGCCGAAAATATTACGATGCGAGGTTTTCATTTTAATAACGCTTCCGCAGGGATAGGCATATTCCATCTTGCTACGGCAGATTGGCAGAATATTGATCTTGAGCATAATGCTATAGAGTATAGTTATCGAATTGACGCCCTTAAATGCAGGAATTTATTGTTTAGAAATTCGTGCATTATCCCGAGTCTTGTTAATAGCGATGTGTTAATCAACATGGACGGCACTTCGGTTGTTACGTTCCTTAATAATTATATCAAGCAAGACAGCCCAACAACAGCAATCAATGTACCGCTTGGCGCTGTCTACTTCGGGTATGGTAATTTTGTCGAGCTTGAGGGTGCGAATACGGGGGTTCTTTCCGCTTCTGAAGCGTTGGTGATTTCTTTAAACAATACATATAAAGGTTTTGATTCTGAAAACGGCAATGGCATGTTAAGGGCAAACAGCGTCGGCACTTTGGTTTCGCTTAATGATATTATTTTTAATAAGAAAGCAGATGCCAGAGCATTTGAGGTTGCCAAATTAGCCGGTTCGCACCTTTCCGAAAACGTATGTGCTTATTCAGATGAGGGACAGCTTACAGAGTTGATCTACTTGCATGTTGACGAAGCGACGGGCGGTATCCGAAAGCATGACATTGTTAACCTGCTTGAAGTCGATCCTTTATTGGATGGCAACTATGAGCCATTAGAAGAGCAAGTTAGAACCGGCGGGATTCCTGACATTTTAGGCGATGCCACTTCCATAGGAGCAATAAAAACTATGAACACTACAGTAATAAATACGGCGGTTCAGGCCGGTTTGACTTCGCAGGGTTATACTACTGCCAGAGCGCCTTATATTGATGCGATTAAAGCGAAAACTGATAACTTGCCCGCAGATCCTGCCGGTGTAAGTGATCTTGCTTCTATCGATGTCGATACGACTTCCTGCAAGCTTGCTGCCGACGGTCTTGACAATGTTGTCATTGCCGAACCGAGCGGGGATTCTTCGGGCTGGTCCTTCGCACAGGGTTTGAAGTGGCTTATCATGCGGTTTATGAATAAGCATACCAGCGATAATTTCAGCGGTATCGTAGTACACAAGGGAGATGGTTCCGTTTCGACAAGTCAAGCCGTCACCGAAGTTGACGGCGTAAAATCGGTAGGTAAAGTACAGTGAGTTTAAATTATACATTGATTGCCGAAGTTGACGACATAGGTTTTTTGTCGCCGCCTTTCCCTGGCGACGTTGTGCCTGATCTGTTCGACCGTATCTGGATCGACCGGGGCGTCATGATAAATCGTTATTCGGGTTCTATTGATCTCTTGACAGACCCTATCGGGTTTGGCGAGGGTATTTTTGGTGAAGGCTTATTTGGTTGGAGTTGATAATATGACAGGTTCGCAAATTTTAAATGTGATTATGCTTAGGCTTGGTACTGGCTCTGGTGTTACAAGTATCAATACGGAGCTTGACGGCGTCCTTTACGACATAACGAGTCGAGCGGATTTCTATACTGCTTTGTCTACGTTCGAGACGGTTTCCGACACTTATGAGTATGACGAACCCGATGCGCTCAAGCGGATTTACGAGTGTTCGATTTCCGGGCTTGGTCTGCTTGAAAAAAAGACTTATCGCGACTATCTTAACGCAGTTGCCGACGGTAGTGCTGCTACTCCTGGTGAGCCTTTATATGTTGCCCGCCGTCGCGGAAAGCTTTATGTCTGGCCGGTTCCCGATCAGGCTTATTCCATCGAAGTTGACTATGCCGGTTTCCATCCGTCCGAATGGTCTGAAGTCGCTCTCGGGCCTGAATTTAATGAGGCGATTTTCGAGGGTGTTCTGGCCGCTCTTTACCGCGGGCAGTTATTCGAAAAACTCCGTTTGAATAAGAAAAATATCAGTGGTGATAACCTGGACGAGTTTGTTACCGATGGTACAAACAACACTGTTACCGATCAGGATTTAGCCGGCGAATCTCTGGAGTATTCTTTCGATAATACTTTCCCGGAAATTCGCCGTCACGCGCAGGCTTATGAGCGGGAAATTAAAAAACTAATCCAGAATCTTGATATGGACATCGAGACAGTGCTTGTCGAGTACCGCGATATTTAAGCGAGGCAGATTATGAAACCAAAAACTTTACTTACTTTACTTGGTCTGGCCAGTATGTTAATCGGTTGGGGTATGACCTGGGCTAACCAAAACGCTAAGATCGTCGCTAATTCGACGAGTATTAAAGCGTTGTCTGGGCAGGTAAAAACGGTTGCCTCGCAAGCGACTGAATCAGATAAGGCGATTGTTCGTATGGAAACGAAAATCGAATATATCATTAAAGGTGTTGACGAAATTAAGATCGATGTGAAGAAGTTATGACAAAAAAACGTACCCTCAAAAACGTACCCTCGACTTTTTTGTACCCTCCGAATGAGCCGGAAAGTGCCTTTTTTAGCGGGGTTACTAGAGACGACTTACACAAAAACTGAGACGTAAACCCTTACCAGTAAAGCACTTAAGAGATGGTTTTGCCGGGTTTCCTAAACCAGGGGTCAGAGGTTCGAATCCTCTCGGGCGTATTACATGAGCCTTTTTGAAAACTAAGTTTACAAAGGCTTGTTTTTTGCGCTTTTCAAAAAAATTATGGCTAAACGAAAAAACGCGGGCAAAAGTCGGGACTTTTCAGGCCGTTCGAAAACAAATCCAGGTTTTTAATTCAGATTTTCTCCGACAACTATGGTTTAATCATCGGCCCTGTTAACGCACCGTCATCAAGCCATGTGGCAGCTAAAATAGCAAAATCATGAAGGTCGATAATACAGTTTCCGTCAATGTCGGCTAGATGATTTGCCGAAAGTCCCTTGCCGATTGCCGCCTTACACGGATATCGTATACATCAAGCGTCATGGTGTCTTCTTCGACGCCGGCGTCACCGTCTGTGATGAGCTTGACCGTTATAATCGACGGATTAGATGTAGTCAGGCTGATAGTAACCGTTGGGGATTCAACATTAGCGTTGGGAGCAAACACAACTCCATCGGCAGGTTCGGCACTCCAGGCAAAGGACGCTGCCGAATAACCGCCATTAAACACGGGGTTCATTTGAACGGCCTTGCCGGACCATGTGATTTTATCGCTTCTAATATCGAGACCGGGACGCCCCTCGGGAAAATACAGGTCAATGATATTCTGCACGTTATCTCTTGTTATAGCAGCAGTTGACGTATCATATATGTCCCAGGAAGCTTACCTGACTGGGACACTTGAAGCGTAAATTTCACAACAGTTTCCTCGCCGTCAGGCCGAACCATTGATTATACATTTATTTACCAACCGGTTCTGTTAGTGTGAAATCCTCGAGCCAATCGGCGGCCATGGCAGCTAGGTCCTCAAGGCTTGCGGTAGGCAAAATAGCGAAATCTGCAAGGTTTGTCATACAGTCCCCATCAAGATCTGCTGGATGATCCGCTGAAAGCCCCTTGCCGATCGCCGCCTTGCACGCATCATCATATACATTGAGCGTCATGAAATCTTCATCAGGGCCATCGGAACCATCTGCAATAAGTTTGATCGCTATCACCGACGGGTTGGCGGTAGCCTTTGTGACCGTAATCGTTGGTGATTCAACATTAGCGTTAGGGTTAAACACAACACCTGCAGCAGGGTCGGCGGTCCAGGCAAAGGTCGTTGGCGAAAAACCGCTAGTAAACACGGGATCCATCTGCACCGGTTTTCCGGACCAGGTTATCATATTCTTACCGATATTGATATCAGGACGACCGTAAGGGAAATACAAGTCAATTATATCCTGCATGGCACTTTTAGCGGCCGTTCCATGGGAGTCGTTATAAATACTTTTCCACACATTATACCATCCATATCCGTGGTCGGGATCGCCGCCTTCATCAGGTGCATTCGGATAGACAGTATGATAATGGGCCAGGAATTCGGCATTGTTGGCGGGGATTATGTCTTTATAATGGACAAGCCTGTCGTAAATTTTCTTTGACCGAGACAATCCTTCAGCTTCAATCGCCGCTTGCAGCGCACCGAGATTGACCGGTTGAACGCCCCAGCAATGGATCAAAGGTGTCAAATCCACTCCTGCCTCCCTGGAAAGCCTTAAGATACGGCTATCGACAGAATGAAGACCGTCACCTGGCGTGCCAGCCATATAGTCTAAGTTCTCATGGTAATAGAAGTCCTTCAACACATCCCATCCAAAGAGAGTAGCGATCTCCACGTATCTGCCATAACCACGGTGTTGATATCGAACCTGGTTCTTGGTGGTATTGGTTATGTCCATTGGGTTACCATTCCTAAAGTTCTCGGTAACAAACCACATCGTGGCTGCATTATCTATGGTCATATTCTCCCGATCAGAAGTCACCGAATTGGTAAATGCAGTAACAAGATCGACACCGAATTTCTCGGTCGCGATATATACATACGGCAGGTTGACCATGGATTCTGCGTGTCCGGGGAATTTTGAGAACAATTGAGCATGACCCAGTTCGTGATATGTTGTACTCCAGCCGATCGGGTTGGTCAAAAAGAAGTGCGAGGAATTACCGTTGGTCGAGGAATTGGGATTGTAACCCTGGTTTACCTGTGGATAGCCGATTCCGTAAACGCCATGTGCGATGCTGATATCGGGCTGGACATACAAAACAGTTCGATTACGAACCAGAGGGAAACCTAAAATTTCGGAAAAACCATCCATCGCCAAATCCCAGTCTCGCATAAGTGTCACAGGATCATCGAAGTTATAAATCCAGCTGGTAGGCACCTGCATCATGAATTTGTCTGATTCGAAATCTGCCCATGGGCCGGGATATTGACGCTCCTTGAAGGACCATTGAAGCGATGAAGTCTTTTTAATACTCGTTGCCGAAAACAGTGGAGACCGGGCTGCATTAGCTATTTGTACCGTCACAACGCCAAGGTCAGCCTTGTAGGGGATCACAATATAAATTCCGCCGCCAAATGGATTGGCAATTTTCGTAGTTTCTCTGGTGATCGGGAAACTCTTAGTAACACGGTCAAATCTCTCAATTTTTGACTTATTCGACTTATCCCATGTATGGGCCCCTACCAGAATTTCAAAGCCCTGATCTACCATCTCCGGCGGAACAGTTACTTTTCCAAAACTCCCGGGCGCAAGGTAAAATCCGGTCGGCCTTCTTACAGGGTCCGTGGCAAATGCCACAGGGATGCCCCAGACCTCCGGCAGCGTGGCATTTATTTGAACATTATAGAAAATCTGCGGGTTCGCCGGGGCAACGCATGCCCCAGGAAAGAAATCTGACGTCTCAAATTTCTTCCCGTTGAGCAGGGTTTTACGGTTCTGGCAGTTTTCAGGACTAAAAGTAAAGTCATGGATTGTCTGTTGAACCGTATAAATTACACGTTCCAGTTCAAAACCGTCACCTGCCTGTTGCTCCCTTTCAAATCCGCCTGAGGTCTTTGAATTGATAAAGAACGGTCCTTTAATTGTTTCATAAGAACTCACCAACTCAAAAGCTGCTGTCATAACGTTCTCTGAAAGTTCAAAGAGAAATCTATCTGTATCGATCGTCGATTTATGTGCTGCTATTTGACTGCTGCTTAAAGTAATTGTCCCCTCAACATGTGATTTAAGCTCAGATAATGCCAGAAGAATATTATCTTCCGGAAGCGTTACTGACGTGTCGGGTATGAAAATCTGGAAACCGGTCGGACCGATATGATTGAAACCATTACCCCATACCTTAACATTGAAAGAAGAACCCGTTACTCCTTCAAAGACTATATAGTTTCCAGGAGTTGTGCCGTTGACGATCTCGGTAAAAGTAGTAAATTCTCCCGACTTAAGAGTGAAATCCTGCTCAGGACCGCCATTAAAAACGATTTTGCCTTTACCATTACCGAATTGTGCTTGATTGGCACCGATGTAAATGATCACATCGTAAGCGCCATACGGAAAATCCGATACTGTCATGTCAAATATCTGTGATGTATCACCCGGGTCTTCTAAAGTGCCATTGGCATGACCATCCATCAAATCACCATTACCGTTACCAGGCAAATTGGTATGAGGTGCGTTCCAAACGTAAGGTCCGCCATTACGTGCATCATTAAAAGTAAATGTGGCCTTAGCCCCTTCAACACTTTTAAATGTTACCGGAGTCCGAGGAGACGACATACCCCATGGCACCTCAATATTCTCCCAGCCGGTTGTATTCCAGGAACCGAAACCGGCAGCTTCACCTGCTTCAAGCGTTACAGATTCATAATCAGCTTGATTTAAAGCACCGTAAGCATAAAAATTAACGCTAAACATATCCGAACCGGCAAGCAGCGGCTCGCCAGAATAAACCGTCCCGCTAAACGCAATAGTAATCAGGAACAGGTAGAGACAAAAATTGTAGACGTGCTTTGATGATCTCATCTTATAACTCCGAAAAAATTTAATTGGTGTTTAAGAAAAATTGAGCAACACACCCAACGTCAAATACCATAAATTTTATAGATATAACTTGCCATATCCCGGTATCGTGATACTGCCGCCGGATATTAAGGAAAACCATTTAACTAATTAGCTAAAGCCTATTTATACCCCTCACCAACACAAGGCCGCTGAGAGATCAAAAGATGAAAAAACATTACGATCTCATCGAGCAGTGCAAAACTATCCCAGTTTATCTAAAAGTCCTATTTTCAACCAATATAACAAGATATTCAAAAAAAGGCAACATAATAATCTGAAATTTCAGGCAAATCGCTAAAACCATAAAAGACTTACGATCTAAGCGACCCAATACACCTGAAACCTGCATCGCGTAAATTTAAGGGTCTTTTTCATTGCAAAATGCTGCAGATTACTGTGAACTTCTCAATTTAATCCGTTTAGGCGAATTTACCATGCC
>JAIPFN010000038.1 GCA_021736615.1 Phycisphaerae bacterium
CAGGTGCCAGTGCAATCGCCTTGTTAACGGCGTCTATAGCCGACTGGTAATCTCCGCCCGCGAAAGCTTCGACTGCATTGTCAAAATAAATATCGGCAAGAGACTCCTCTGCCGGGGCGTCCTCTATGGCTTCTTCAACCTGACGGGCCTGCTCGGCAGCGAGCCTATCCCTGACATCGCTAAAGTCATCGTAAACATTATCAGAACTTCCAGCCGATGTATCAATGGTTGTGTCGTATGAACCGGCATAAGAACTGGGGTAAACGCCGCCGTAAGTGCCCGCCGAATTGTCATAATAACCCTGAGCTGCCGGCTGGGTGTTTGCGGCGTAATAATAGTTATTTGTCACGCTGTTATCAACGGACGGATATTCGATGGGCCGTGAGCCGTACCATGTATTCGGGTGGCAGCCGTACTTGTAATAGCGCCTGTAGCGATATTCGTCCGGCCAGTATCCGCCGATGCTTACGAAGAGATACTTGCTGTGATAGTTCGGGTAGATGTAAGAGACGCCAAGGCTAAAACCGCGATTGAAATAAACGACCCTGGAGCAGCTTGTATTTGACCACCTGAGCAGATGGAACTTGCCGCAATTGCACCATTGGTGACTTGAAAGATAATGAATATGACCGGTAGAATAGTTTAGCCTTGAATAGACCCTGTAATCCTTGTAATTCTTTGCCGGCTTATAGTCCTTGGCCTCGTAATAGTTCCCTTCGACGTAAATGTTGTTATTGCCTTTGATGTTTACGTTTTTTGAGTCATTTATAGAGATCGACTTTTTCTCCAGGACCACCCTGTCGACGGACTCCCTGACATTTTCGTGACTTCCCTTTGAAAGTGGTTTTCTGGACAAATTACCGATCCGCGAAGATGCATTCGAATCCTTAGAGAGTTTGCCGCTCTTTAAGTCGGATGGAGCTATTCTTTTGTGATCATTTCTATCGGATGGTTTTTTTTCTATAACCTTTACATACTTGCTCTCTGTCCTTACCGAAGGCAATCTAACGGATGAATATTTGGTCTTAACAGGTATTTTGTTGACAGATAACATGGAACGGCTGCCAGGACTAACTGTACTGATCGAAGTCCCGGAGCTTTCTGTTTTATTGAAAGTCCGCTGACTGAAAGTGGTTATTTCTGCACTCTTGGGCTTGCTTGAGTGGCCTGTTGTCTTTTGAATAACATTACCGCTTCTTAAAGAAGTAACCGGACTCTTTGAAGGACTCCTGCCAACTGTTTTATTTGAGTGAGATACAGAAACCGAAACTGAGTCCGAAACTATCGAAGCGGGTTTGCGGTCCTGCTGAATTGCAGGTCTCGAAGTATTCTGTGGTGCTGGTCTGCTAACCTGCTGAATTGCAGGTTTCGAAGCAATCTGAGGTGCTGGTCTGCTAACCTGCTTAATTGCTGGTCTCGAAGCAATCTGAGGTGCTGGTCTGCTAACCTGCTTAATTGCAGGTCTCGAAGCAATCTGAGGTGCGGGTCTGCTAACCTGCGTTGGTACCGATCTCGGAGCGGCCTTTGGAGCGGGCTTCGGAGCAGGACTGGAGGTTCTTGCAGATGATGAGCTGGCTTTACTCGATGCCTGGTTGGCTTTCTCCCCGGTGCTTCTGGAACCTGATTCATTTTTCGCTGAGGCAATTGAGGAAAGGGCAAATAAAATTAGTAAAATGATTACATACGCGGTTTTTTTCTCGGCTTTGGTTAACATTTTGACCTCACTTTCTCTGGATTTTACACCCAGTCCCGACAGAAGAGCAACATGCCTTTCTGTCTGAATGACAGTATATAGGACAACTATGATAATAAGAAAAGCTCGAGCTTTATTAATCTTCAGTTTTTAGTCTTTAGTCCTTAGTCTACTAGACGCATGACTATTTAATAATTTCACCGGCGGCATTGTCTTTTGACAGATGGCTGTCAAAAACTTTTACAGCACGCGACATAACCTCAAAGAGCACTTCACCCTCGCTGGCTGTAATCTGCATTGCTTTGAGAAGTGCCTTATAACGAAAAACCTGGTGTTCTGCATAAACTTTAAGTTCCTTTTTGCCCTTTTCGGTCAGTTCGACATTCGTTACACGCTGATTTTCCGGACTTATAGTTTTCGAAACGACCTTCCTGTCACGCCAAAGTTTGGTGATAGTCGTCGAAATTGTACTTTCACTGACATTGGGGTAGAGAGCGGCGATCTGGGAGATGGTCATGGTTCCGGCTTTATCGAGAAGTTCAAGAAGAAGAAGCTCGCGATCTGTAAGTTCCGAAGAAGAAGACTTATCCTCCTGTATGGACTTGATAAGCCGCATTCGCAGGCTCAATTCTGAAATAACTTTTACAAGATTGTTTTCCATTACTAATTCCTGTCTCTTAAACTATGTTAATATTACACCAGAAAAATTCGCTTGTCAAATATATTTTTAAAAAAACATTTCGATTTCCGAAGTGTTTGCTAGCAGAAAAGTTCTCACGACTTAACGCATTGGACTTAAAGTATTACACAGAAAGGGTTTACAGAGAAGGCTAAAGAGGAAAACCCAGGCAAAAAAAATAACTAAAATCACAAAAAAAATTATTCTATAATAGAATTGCCTGCCGTTGGCAAGGCTATATAGAACTTAGATCCGACTGACGGCTCTGATTCCAGCCTTACTCTACCGTTATTTCTTGCCGCAAGACGTTTAACTATTGTCAGTCCCAGCCCTTCACCGCCGATCAGCTTTTCATGGCTGACCCGCTGGAAAGCCTCGAATATCACCTCGGCGTATTCCGGGGCGATCCCTATGCCGTTGTCCTCGATGCAGTACACACTAAAACCATCTGTTGTGACCCCTGAAACACGGATTGCACCTTTCTTATTCGGATCGAGGTATTTCAGGGCGTTATCGATAAGATTTGTAAATATCTGATTGACCTGAATACTGTCTGCACTGCATTTCGGAAGACGCTCAACGGAAACAACAACACCGCTGCCTTTAATTTGCGACTCAAGATTGCGAAGAATACCGTCGACAAGCTCGTTCATATCAAGAGGCTCAACTACCAATGGGGCACGTGCGATACGCGAAAGTTTCAGTAAACCGTCAAGAAGCGAATCGATCTTTTTAGCGCTTGACGAGATAAAATCCAGCGACTGGGGAAACTCTATATCAAGAATCTCAGCAAGCCGCATACGAACCTTCCGGGGCATATCAACATCCTCTAAAAGCTCCCTCATCTCCCCGCAGTTCAAAGTAATCTCACCGCCAAAACCCTGTATATTCACCAACGGGGTACGGAGATCGTGAGAACTGACATATACGATGCTTTCAAGCTCCTCGTTTTTTGCCTCAATTGACTTGAAAAGTTCCTCGCGTTCAAGCTGAACATTTTTCCGCAAAGTAATATCCCTGATACTTGCCCTGTAACCCTGCGAAACCCCCTTTTGGTCGTAGATCGGCATCCATGAGATCGAGACCCAGATTATCTGCCCGTCCTTGCGTCTGAGGTGAACTTCCAGGCCGGAACCCGATTGACCTTCATCGGCCAACATAAAAGCCTCCTTGACAGCCTGCCTGTCCTCTTGGCAAATGATCGACATCGGGTAATCATACATCGCCATAGACTCTTCGACGGTATAACCGCAAACCCGCTCGACTCCGGGATTGGTCCAAAGCACCCTGCCGCCCGGGCTAAGCCACAGTTCCCAGTCATAAGTATAGTCGGCGATAGCACGGAAACGCTGCTCGCTAAGATACAAAGCAAGCTCGGTTTTTTTTCGCTTGGAAATATCCCTCGCAAAAGCACAGTTGTATTCGACGTCGTCGAACTTGACGTAATTGATAGCTATTTCGACATGAAAGACCTTACCGCCTTTGGCCCGATGGCGAGCTTCGATAAGACGGGAACCCTCATCCCTGACTAGTTTCCAGTGTTCCGGCCATGAGTCGTTGGTAAAAAACAGGTTTATATCAAATATCGACATTCCAAGCAGTTCCTGGCGGGTATAACCAAGAGACTGACACGCGGAGTTATTGACATACTCAAATCCACCCTCGGAATTTACCCAGAAAATCGCATCTATAGCATGTTCGATAGAGTACTGCGAACGGATAAGATTTTTCTCCAGATGACTTGCCGAATCAATATCCGAACCGGATGAAACCTGAGAAAGAGAGTCCTCGATCTCTCGCAAACGAAGCCTCAAATCGTCAATCTGGGATACCAATTCCCCATAGCTCTTGTTTTCTTTTTTCTCCATCATATACCCAATAAAGACGCCGTCGACCCCTACTATCATAACCGCTTACTACAGCTACACCAGCACAATCTCCCAATATAAATAAAAAACGCCTTCTAATATCGGCACAAATTAAATTGCTCAACAAATTAATAAATAATCTCACAGGCAAAATGCCAGCCTAAACGCAACCACCCGGAAATAGAAAGCCTGCATCACTTAGTAACTCAAACTGACCGAATTCAGCCTTAATTACAATGTAAGTCAACATCTAGCAGAGACTTACAACACATTTCTTTTTTATTAAAATCGCCTCGGCCTTTTGGCCGAATCCATCCCTAATCCCTAAAACCTAATCCCTGGTCCCTAAAACCTAATCCCTGGTCCCTGCAAACTGACCAATCGGTCAGTTTGAGTTAGTAAATATATGGTCCTGGAAAAATCGGAGTAACAGGAGTTGGTGTCGTACCCGTAGGCCTCGTCAATATTGCCATCGTGATTACCAGTGCAGTTATCGCTACCATTGCCAGAACAGCCCAGAACCTCGGATCCCTTAGCAAATGTTCTGTTTTGAGCATCATTTCATGTGCTGTGGGAGCATGAGGCATGTGCATATGCGGCAAATGCGGCCTATTCATAATATCTTTTACGTGTAAAGTTTTCATTATATTATCCTTTCAAAGAATTCACTACTAACATATACGCTTAGTTAATTTATAGGGTCACTATAGGGTCACGATTTTCCTAAACTAAGCCGAAAAACTGAATTAAATGGCAATAACACAACCTCGATGCGATACACGACAAACATGGTCTCTATACAACAGCCATTCCACAGTTTTTTTAAAAAAATATTGTTTTACCACTTGACAATTCCCTTAAACACGCTATACTAGTATTCCGATTGGTTTAATGAGGTTTAAATATGACGCTTAATTATTTTAATATTTCAAAAAAGAGCAACTATGCCATCAAGGCTTTATTCGAGCTTACCCTGCGAAGCCGAAACGCCCCTGTTTGCGTCCGCACACTGGCAAAAGCTCAGGGAATACCAACCCGATTTCTGGAGATCATACTTAACGATCTCAAGCATGGAGGCTTTGTTCGCTCAATACGGGGCAAATCCGGCGGATACCTGCTTGCCCAGCCGCCGGAGACAATAACTATCGCCCAGGTCATACGCTTCCTGGATAAATCGCCGGATAACACAAATACCCCTGCCCAGCAGCCAAAACACAGGGGCGATTTCGTCTTAAAACACGCAATAACCAGAATAAACCGGGCCATAAGCGACATCTGCGAAGAAATGACACTGAAAGACATGCTTGACGAAGAACAAAAAAACAGAACAGAGTACGTATCAAACTATGTAATTTGATTTTTTTTAACATTATACCCTAGTAAACATATAGGATTACAGGAATAAAATGGAATCACATATAAGAAGCATAGCTAAAGCCCTGAGTTGGCGAGTGATCGCCACGTTCGTAACATTTTCCGTCTCATGGGTAATGATCGGATCGGTCGAGACAGCCGTCAAGATCGGTCTGCTCGATACGTTAATAAAATTTGCTACATATTATTTTCATGAACGAGCGTGGATTCGTTCAAATTTCGGAAAATTAAAACAGCCCGACTACCAGATATAGAAAGACAAACAATGCTTACAAAAAAACAAAACAGATCGTTACTAAAACACCTGAAAACCGAGCTAGCCGGACATTCAACTTATGACCTCCTGCGCTATTTCCTTCTGGACTACAATGGAAAGGCCGCCCTTTCCTCAAGCATGGCCGCCGAGGACCAGGTGCTTACCGACATGGCCTGCAAGATTAATCCGTCAACCGAGATATTCACCCTCGACACAGGACGTCTGCCGCAGGAAACTTATGACGTCATCGAAAAAACTAACGAAAAATACGACATCAACATCAAAATGATGTTCCCTGAAAGAGGGCTGATCGAAAAAATGCTATTGGACCACGGACCAAACGCCTTCTATAAAAACCTGGAAAACCGAAAGCTCTGCTGCTATGTCAGAAAGCTCGTGCCTCTCAAACGCGCACTGCATAACAGGCAAGTGTGGATATGCGGGCTTCGCAAAGAGCAGTCGGTTACAAGAGAAAACATCGAACCTATCGAGTGGGATAACAATTTTGATGTAATCAAGCTCTCACCGCTGCTCGACTGGACAACCGAGCAGGTCTGGGACTACATAAAAGAAAACGACGTCCCCTACAACGCCCTGCACGACAAGGGATACCCAAGCATCGGATGTTCGCCATGCACGCGAGCCGTTAAAGACGGCCAGGACATCCGGGCAGGTCGATGGTGGTGGGAAGAACCCGAACACAAGGAATGCGGATTGCATTTAAAAGCTTAAAGCCATAAGCCGTAAGCTTTACGCAAAAAAGAAATTTGGAAGCGAGAATTATTATGAATAATACTATGACACAACTTGATGTTCTGGAAGCACAGAGCGTTTATATACTCCGGCAGGCGTACAGATCGTTTAAGGACCTTGTAATGCTCTGGTCCATCGGCAAAGACAGTACCGTTCTATTGTGGCTTGCCAGAAAAGCCTTCTTCGGTCACGTCCCGATCCCGCTGATGCACATTGACACC
>JAIPFN010000039.1 GCA_021736615.1 Phycisphaerae bacterium
GGAGGGATCGAACCGTGGAGCTTGCCGTCAGGCGTCAGGTCGGACACGCCGTGACCAAAGGTGCCATACATACTCTGCCCCTTGGCTAGACTGACAGTATATTGATTGATTGCGTGCAGCACTTCCTTGTCGCCGGTTCGAAGGTAATACTCGCAGAGGAACAGATTCTTGTAGCCCCAATCCCAGACTACCATCCCTTTCTTCAGTTCCAGTTTCAGCGTCTTGGGCCCGATCTCGCGGGCAAACGCCTGAAGCTTGGGCAGATACTCCGCCTTACCGGTTGAAAGCAGGGCCAGTCCATTGATGGCGCCCCAGAGATTGTTCTCTAGCGGTTCCTTCTCAAGATGCTTGCAGGCGTCTTCAAATATTCGTCTCGACTTTGGGCATCTATATGGAGCGGTATTGCTATAGTTACCCATAACCTTCAACTTCAGTTCGACGTCCATATTTTTGCCCCCGCGCCATATCTTAAGCTTCAAAATGCCGAGGTTTATATTCTTCTCGGCTTCTGTAATAGCCATGCCGATACTCTTGCGGGCATCGTCGGTGAACAGCTTGTCACCGACACCTAAAATAACGTCGTTAACCTTAATCACCCCGTCAGCGGGAGACTTCGCCCCGACATGGGTAACCAGTATCTGGCGGCTGGCTGTTGTCGTCCGCCCCTGTACGCTATCCAGATAGTTGGCCGGCTTTGTATAGATCCAACCACGAAGCCCGGTGGGGCCAAGGTTATAAGTGCCTTGCTTCAGATCGATTTCTTTCGTTTCGATCTTAGTCAGATCCGGCGGATCATTCGGCCCTGCGGCAGGTGAGACGCCGGTCATCAAAGAGACAGCAACAAAAGCGGTGACAAGAAACATGGAAGTAATCTGACTCAATTTTCTATTCTTCATTTTGTGTTAATCCTTAATTAAATTCTTGATTTTTAATTTGTCATTTTTATTTACAAAACTGCTAATCTACCAACTTTCTTTATTGGAGTCAAAGCTTAATTATTTGATCTGGTTAGCGTATATGTTTTCCCTGGCTGGGTTTTAAACTCGATTGATCCGTCTTTGTTGTTTTCGATCTTAACTGGTTTACCGTCTAAAGTGACCTTTACTTTTGTTTTCGGGTCGATTCGGCAGGGATGGCCCTTTTTGGATAAAACTTCTACTTGTGTGATCTTTCCGCCAGTCCATTGCATATCCAGTTCGAAGGCGCCGCGTGCGCAAAGGCCCTCGAAACGTCCTTCGCTCCAGGCTTTTGGCAGGGCAGGCAGCAGATCTATGACTCCTTCATGCGATTGCATCAGCATCTCGGTTATGCCGGCTGTGACTCCGAAAGTTCCGTCGACCTGCGGCGTTACGAAACATTTGGAAAAGAGTTGCGAGCAGGTCTGATTCTTGATACAACCTTTGAATATCTTGTGTGCTCTTTCACCGTCATACAATCTGGCCCAGAGGCACATTTTCCATGCGTGTGAGAATCCTGTTCCGCCGTCTCCGCGTTGGTCCAGTACAGCCTTGCAGGCATCGACAAATTCAGGTGTTCGTTTAGCAGAGATGACATTGCCGGGATAGAGTCCGTACATGTGTGAAAAATGCCTGTGCTCTTTTTCCAATTGCTCGTAATCTTCGGACCACTCCTGCAGGGTGCCGTTTTTTCCTATTTGCGGAGGTACAAGCCGCCCGCGGGCGGCGAGAACTTTTTTAGCATACTTTTCATCGCGTCCAAGCACCTTGCAGGCCTGTACGTAATAACCAAACAAATCCGTTATTATCTGCATGTCCATGCTGGATCCGTAACAGATTGTCGTAAAATAATAGTCGCCGGTAACCTCGTCATAGAAGTACCTATAGCCGGGGCCTTTGGGCGGATTTTCGGGAGAATTGGAAGGGTTGGTCACCAGCCATTTTCCGTTTGGATGTTCAACCAGAAAATCCATAAAGAAATCTACCGAACCTTTGATCACCGGGTAGACCTCCTTGAGGTAGTCCCGGTCGAGAGTATAGAGGTAATGCTCCCACAAATGTGTAGTCAGCCAGGCTCCGCCGACAGTGAATGTTCCCCAGCACGGCCCGTCCATCGGTGCGGCGACTCGCCATATATCGGTATTCTGATGGAAGACCCAGCCATTTGCCCCATAATGCCGGCTGGCGACCTGGCTGCCCTGATCGGTTAATTCTTTGACCAGCGTTATCAGAGGCTCGGCGCAATCAGACAGATTGCCGGTTTCTACGGGCCAGTAATTCATTTCCAGGTTGATGTTGGTTGTATATTTAGAATCCCATTTTGGGTTTTGGTCCTGATTCCAAATGCCCTGCAGATTGGCAGCTTCGGTGCCCGGACGGGAAGACGATATTAACAAATACCTTCCAAAGTTGTAACACAGAGAAGCTATGCTGGGGTCAGTTATCGCTTTGCCTTCTGTCGGGTCAGTATCTTGTTTCGTTCCGTCCTTGGCGTCTTTATTGAATATCAGGGGATTCATAGATCCGTCTGCCAGCCTGTTACTCTGGGATTCAGCGGCAGCGACGTCTTTTACGAAGCCTGCCATCCTCTTGTCAGTCGGAAGAAAGGAGTTGGTGGTATCGGTAAGTTTAAGCGTTGCCCGGTTATAAAAGGATTGATAGTCTTTGAGAGCAGCATCGCGAATTTGGGTATAGGACTTGTTTTTAATCTTGTCAAAAGTTTTGGTTACACGTGCGACCTGGTCGGCGCTGACATCTTTGTAATTAACGAAATTCGTAGCCGCGGCAAAATACAGGGTTACGGCATCGGCGCCGTTGATATACAATTGGTCGGCTTTAACATTCATGGTGCCGCCTTCTGGAACGGCTTTTAGTTGTGCGCGGTATCGCAGTTTACCCTCTATGCCGAGGTAGTCCGCTGATTTGCCGTTGATCATTAACCCATCGCTGCCGATCGTATCCATCTGGAAATAATCATTACCGTAATTGGAATGGGCGGTATTGCGAACACCTCTTAGTTGCGTGCTGAACGATATTTGTCCGGGTTTATCGGCGGTCAGTCTGACTGTGATAACCTGGTCAGGGGCCGATGCGAAAACCTCGCGTCTGTATTGTACGCCATGAGCTTTGTATTCAACACAGGCGGCAGCTGTCTCAAGGTCGAGCCATCGTTTATAGTCTGTTACCTCTGCCTGGTTTTCAAAAAACAGGTGAAGGTTTCCGATGCATTGGTATTTCATCTGTTCAACGGGGTTGCCCATCATATAGCGGCCGAAAAGTTTGTGTGCCTCTACAGGTTTGCCTTCGAAGATGAGTTTCTGAATCTTTGGCAGGACTTTGGCCCCTCCCTTTACCACTGAAGAATAGGGGCCGCCCGACCACAAGGTTTCCTCATTGAGCTGGATTCTTTCTTCGCCATGAGCGCCAAATACCATAGCACCCAATCGGCCGTTGCCGACTGGCAGAGCCTCTTGCCATTCTTTGGCGGGCGCATCATACCAGAGCAGCGATCCGGTATTGAACGTCTTTTTGTCTATACGTTCCGACAAATCCTCATTTTGTGTATAAGCCATGCAAACTTGCATGTACATGCAAATCATAGAAATTAACATACTCTTTTTCAACCATACTAAACTTGACATGTACAATGCCTCCTTATTTTATATATTAATATTTTATTCTCAGATAAGCATGTATCTAAAAAAGCCGCGAAACACCATTTTCCACCAGAGTATCAATTATGGGATGGAATTTCAATAAACTAAACTCTATTTTTTAAAGATCGTATTGCGGGACCTTCATCCATTGGCCGTCTTTTAGTGCGGACTTATGAGCTATTACTCCCGACATGGTCATATTAAGTGCGTCGCTTATATCTACGGCCGGTTTTTTGTCCAGTAGAATTGATTCGATGAAGTTGTTTGTGAGATGTCCGTGGGAACCTCCGTGGCCTCCGCCCTGGACGCCGGGGGGAAGTGGCGGGCGGTTAGTGTTTATTTTCATATCAATCGACTTCTGGCCATAGACGCGTCCCTGCTCGCCGTGTGCGTTTCTCATGTCCCAGCTGACTGCTATGCGTGACATTCCGCCTTCGCTTGTTTTGAATAGTGCCACTTCGGTACCGAACGGGTTATTGTAATCATTGTTTTGCGGCTGGAGTACAGGATGGATGCTGGGCATGCCGAGGCAGGACACGTCGGTCAGGCGGCCTCCGCTGATCGCGACATAGAATGCAGTAGAATGGGTTGGGTACCACATTGGCACAAGGCCTTTTCGCCATCCGTTTTTGTCGATTTTTCCGTTTTTTGGATTGAAGCTTGCCAGTTGCTCTGCGCTGTCATGGTAATACTCGCCTTCTGAGTAGATCAGTTTTCCGAATGTACCGGCCTGGTAGAGCTGCCTGTTAGCGTAGGTGTAAGCATGGAAGGCGGATGTTTCGTTCATCATGTATTTTTTGCCGCTCTTTTTGACAGCATTAAATAATTTTTCAGCGTCTTCTTCGGCTTGAAAACCAAACACGGCGGGTACCGCCGACACAACATGCTTGTCATGATTTAGCGCCATAATTGCCAAACGTGCATGGCTCGGGGCATCAGTGGCAATATAGATCGCTTCTATACTTTTGTCCTTGATCATCTCTTCGCAGGAGGGGTAGGTCTTTTTTGCACCAACCGCTTTTGCCAGGGCCACGCAACGGGCGGGATCAAGATCTGTGGCGGCAACGACCTGGACATTTGGGTGATTTTGATAGAAAAACTGAGCACCGAATTGGCATAAGCCGAATCCGGCGATGCCGACGCGTACTTTGCGAGTTGAAAACGGCTGCCATTTGTCACTTTTGCTGGTTTTTGCGTTTTGTTTTTCGAAACCTGCGATAATATTGCCTTTTGCATCTCTTGGCAGATCGTCGGCTTTTGCAAATAACTCAGAAGCACCGATCCCCAAAGCACCCATGGCGGCACTGGCAGTACCTAGTCCGCAAATGAAATCTCTACGAGTATTTGATTTGTTATTTTTTTTCATGAATTCGATGCCTTTTAAATATAATTGATTATATCATCTATTTTTTAATAGCCGAGTTCACCATATACACCCCTTTGAAGTCGATGGAGATCCTCGTTTTCGTCCTGGCCGGGACGATCAATCATTCTGGCGATTCCGTTGGTCTGCAAGGCCCGCTCGAAGCTCTCCTTTGCGAGTTCGACAGTCAGTTCCATATTTGTCCATTTCCAGGATTCGGCATGTCCGTCTGCAAAGCTCAAAGTGGTACCGTTGCTGTGTCTCCAGTTCGGGATGTTGCTCCACTTGGATACATTATAAGGCAATGTAAACTGAGCATCGAAGTCTACGCCTACGTTGTCCATGAAAACAATTCTGGAGGAAGTGTTTTTTACCTGGCTGATTTTTTCGAAGTTTGGAGCACCTAAATTTTGAGGTGTGTTCCAGCAATTAACAATAGCATAGGTTCTAAGTCCCTCTTTGTCCCTTGAAGTCGGGCATTTATAGACATCTATGCTTCTGGCGTATTCGAAAAGTGCACCTTTCTCGATCCGGTCCTGCTGAGTTTTGAGGTCATAGTTGTAGTAGTTCCAGCCTGTCCAGCCCTTTGGCGGGTCGAATTCGTCGGCTCGGCATTGAACGATTTTGTCTTCGTTTGCGCCTGCGTACATGATCCATGCCAGTGTTAATTGCTTAAGATTGCTGGAACAGGATATTCGCTGGGCGACTTCTTTGGCTTTTTTCAGCGATGGCATTAGGATAGCCAGCAGTAAAGCGATGATGGCGATTACTACAAGCAACTCAATCAATGTGAATGCGTTTTGTTTCTTACAGCCTGTACTCATTTGATTTTCATTTCTTTAAACAATTTTGTTTATAGTTTTTCAAATACCTGCTCGTCTACGTAGAATGGTACTTTCAGGCCTACTCCCAGTGCCATTGCGTCTGAGGGGCGGCAGTCTATGTTTATTGTTTTGCCGTTCTGGTTTATTACCAGGTTCGCGTAGAATGTGTGGTCGCTGAGGTCTGTTATTACTATTTTTGTGAGGACTCCGCCCATGTCGTGTATGAGGTTTGCGAGGAGGTCGTGGGTTAGCGGTCTCGGGTAGGTTACGCCTTTGAGGCGGTGGTCGATTGCGAGGATCTCGGGCATTCCGATGACCATTGGAAAGAAGCGGCGTTCGCCTTCGGTTTCTTTGAGGACGATGACCTGCTGAGCGACTGTTTCGTTTATTATGATCTTTGATATTTCAACAGCAATTTCCATTTATGATCTTTCAGTCATATTCGGTTTTTTATCGGGGAGCTTGCGCTCCCGCGCTTTTATGGTGCGTTTGTGTTGTTAAACGGTTAATCTTCTATTTCGGCTATGTGTTTTTCTATTGCTGCGAGCTGGTCCTGAAACTCTTTTAGTTTTGCTTTGGCTTGTTCTACTACTTCGGGTTTTGCGCGGCTTATGAAGTTTTCGTTGTTTAGTTTGCTCTCTGTGCCGAGGAGACCTTTAACGATCTGCTCTTTTTGTTTTTCCAGGCGGTTGCGTTCGGCATCGGGATCGATTACGTCGTGTACGAATATTTGTATTTCGTCTACTATCGCAGAGGCGGCTTTGGATGGTTTTTCCATTTCTTTGGCTGCGGTAAATTCTTCGAGACCGGCGAGGCGGCATAGAAGATCGCTGTTGGTGTTTAGTATTTCGGAAATCGCAGCCGGTGCTTTTGCCGAGGCTTTCAGGCGGACCTTTGGCGGGATGTTGTACTGGCTTCTTACTTCGCGTATCGATTTGATGGCGTTCTGGATTACTGTGATGTCGGACTCGGTTTTTTCGCAGAT
>JAIPFN010000040.1 GCA_021736615.1 Phycisphaerae bacterium
TTCGATAATGTCATCCGTGTGACGAACACTATCGAATGTTTTCGGGATAAGGACGATATGTGGGGGGCGGCTGTCGACAGAGCACAGGAACTGCCGGCCGTTTATGCTATACGTGACATGAGCAAGATGGTTTATTATGACGGCGATAAGCCCTGGACCAATGGCCAATTGTCGACGCTAAAATACGGACCAAAGGACACGTGGATATGGGCCAAGCGAAAACCCACCGAACCGTGGGCGGCGTGTGTATATCCGGATAAGAATATCGGGTTCGCAGTTTATAGCCCCCAATGTGCAGGCACCACCTGGAACATGGGGCATGTCGGCAAAGCAAAAGGAACAGAATACAGCAGCGCGACAATGCACTTCGCCCCGCTGGCCAAATGGGAACTAGGGCACAAAACAATGAAGAAATACACCTACTGGATAATAATCGGGGAACTGAAAGATATTAGAAGCAAAGTCTACAAACTCCACAAAAAACACGGTAAACAAAATAGGTGAGCGAAAATGACACGCTAGTGCTTTACACCTGTGTAGAACCTTTCAGCAACGTTGCATTTTCCGTGCATAATTAACAATATGGCACATACGATCCACTCTGCCGGTTTTAGCATTATGTAGGTCATGTCGGCTAATGCTGGGTGGACAAGACAGACGGCAAGACGCGGGCCCAAGGCGTCGTATATCAAACGGAAAAGCCGGTGAAGCCATGGCAAGGAGGACTTTAGCATAAGCTCACCACACTTTAGGCGTCTTAGCTGAGTGTTGACGCTCATTACTTCTCCATCTGCAAGGATAATATCTTCGGATCCTACGAAACGCCTATGGCCGCGAGCGGCGGCGGTGGCGATATAGCAATCACCTGAAGGTTTGTGTTTAGGCAATATTCTATAAAAAATCAACGTTGATGCAATCGAAAACCCCCAGGCTACAGCATAACCACCAAGCCAGTTGCAAGTTGGTTTTAACTTGATTAGTTCACTCAACTTTTCATTATCGCTTTTTCGATGTTCGTAAATTGAGAAATAAAGATAAATAGAAAAACACCAGAATGGTGCAGGAATAAGCGAACTAAATACGACACTTACTGCCAGAAATAAAATGGATGTAGGGATGTATTCAGGCCATCTACCGTTAGCTATTATAGTCAATACAAGCAATATAATAGCAATTAGAATAATAATTGAAGAAAATAACAAACAAAACCACTTATTGTCCAACAAGCATTTTAGGATGATAAAGAACTTATTGTTGCTAGTCTTGCGATATGCATAAATTAACAAAGACAAACAAATAATAATGCTCCATGAAATCATTGCGCCAATACCGACGGACATACCGCTGGAATGCACATCAAATACTTTACTCAATATTGCATAGTGCAGAAAAATAACCACTAGTAAAACAACCGTTGCAAATAGTAGAATCAAACAAAAATTGATAAATTTTCCAGACTCTCTTGATAGTTTTCTGAAAGAAGACAAAATTAACATCGGCAACAAGGTCACAATCACACCAAATCCAATAATGACAAGAAAGCTAAACGGATATGCCCTATTGTCTATATCAATGATACCGTTATCAGAACCGCAAAGTCCAATTGTCAACAAAACTATATACTGGAATGACCAGATTACTCCAAGATACAGACCTGTACGCACAGCAAGACTTTGGACAGACTTTCTATTGATCAAAATAGAAATCAAACTGCCCATTGAATAGAAAATAAAAGGCCAGAAAGGCCATGTCGTCATTGGAGTAAGCAACAAACAAATATAACTTGCGATAGTTTTAGATTGCCATTCAGGACAGAAAAAAATCCCAAGCGCAAACGCCAGCAAGGGAACCAATATCCCGCCATAAATAAGTGCAAATCGCACAATAGGCGAAAAACGCTGGTCTTGACTTTTCTCAATTTCCAGTTTTTCTATTTGATCATCCATTTTATTATCCTCGAATAATAGTTCGGATAATGATAGCACAGACAACACATATTATCAATCCAAAATCTTTTTGTTTTTCAAATGCGTGGATTTTCGCATAAAAACAGTAGCGTGGCAGCTCGAGCTAGAATTGACCTTAGATAGCCAATGCTATGCGAAAACCCTATTCGGGGAGCCCCGACGTAAAGCCGGGATTTTCAACTTGCGCTCTCGCGCTTTTGGGTGGTGGTTGTTTATTTTTTGGGAATTTTGAAAAAAACTGTTGCATGTATCGAACAATTCCGATATTTTGATGTATTGATATTACGAGGTATTTGATTATGGTTAAAAGTAAGAATATTAAATTGGTTGATATTGACAAGCTTAACGGGGCCGCTGAGTGCTTGAAGGTTATGGCTCATCCGGTTCGGCTTCGTATTGTTAATATTCTTATGCAGGGCGAGTTTGCAGTTCATGAGATTGCCGAACTTTGCGAGACATCGCCTAATCAGACGTGCGAGCATCTTCGGCTGCTTCGCGGGCTGGGGCTGCTTTCCAGCGAGAGACGCGGGCGGACGGTTTACTATAAGATACTTTCGCCACGGCTGCCTTCGCTTTTGGAGTGTATTACAAAAAACTGCTAACCAAACTGACCTGGCGGTCAGTTTGGAATTACTAATTACGAATTACTAATTACTAATTGAGGATTCGCCTTCGGCGAGACTATTTTTATTGGAGTATATTTGAATGGATACTAAACGTATTTTGATTGTTGGCGGGGTTGCAGGCGGAGCTTCTGCTGCTGCCCGTTTACGTCGTCTTAGCGAAGATGCAGAGATCATACTCTTTGAGCGTAGCGGCAATATTTCTTTCGCTAACTGCGGGCTGCCCTACCATATTGGTGAGGTCATTACCGACCGGGACCGGCTGCTTGTGCAGACTCCGGCGGCTATGAAGAGCCGATTCAATATAGACGTGCGTGTTTTAACAGAGGTTGTAAGTATCGACCGGGATAAAAAGCAGGTCGTCGCTCGTAACCTGGTCAGCGGCGAGGAATATACCGAAGCTTACGACAAGCTCGTTCTTAGTCCAGGTGCCGCTCCCGTTTCTCCACCTATACCCGGAGCCGATTCGGATCGCGTGTTTACTCTTCGCAATATCGAGGATATGGACGCTATTAAAAAGGTCGTCGACAATGAGAACACGAAGTCGGCAGTCGTTATCGGGGCAGGCTATATCGGTATTGAGATGGCCGAGGCTTTGGTGCATCGGGGGATTAAGGTTTCGCTTGTCGAAATGCTTCCGCAGGTGTTTGCGCCGGTTGACCCGGAGATCGCCGCCCCGCTTGCCGACCACATGGCAATGCACGGTGTTGACCTTCGACTGAATACTTCGGTGACGGGCATTAAGGATAATGACGGTACTCTGGAAGTTGAGCTTAGCGAGGGGGCAGCTATCAAGGCGGCGCTTGCTATAATGGCTATCGGGGCTCGGCCGGAATCCAAGCTGGCGGTCGATGCCGGGCTTGAGCTTGGGAGCTTGAAAGGTATTGCAGTCAATGAAAATATGCAGACGTCCGATGCGGATATTTACGCAGTCGGCGACGCGGTTGAGGTGATCGATTTTGTCAGTGGAAAGAACGCCCTTATCCCGCTTGCCGGGCCAGCTAACCGGCAGGGACGGATTGCTGCTGATAATATTTTTGGTCGCCCTTCCACCTATAAGCATACGCAGGGGACGGCGATCTGTAAGGTGTTCGATCTTGCTGTCGGGATTACCGGCCAAAGCGAAAAGGCCTTAAAACGCAACGAGAGAGCCTATGAGACTATTTATGTTCATCCGTCACACCATGCCGGTTACTATCCGGGCGCGGCGCAGATGACTTTGAAGTTGATATTCGATCCGAAGGATGGAACGATACTCGGTGCGCAGGCGGTCGGGCCCAAGGGTATCGACAAACGCATTGACGTTATTGCGGTGGCTATCCGGGCGGGGCTGAAGGTCTTTGACCTGGCCGATCTGGAACTGTCATACGCCCCGCCGTTCGGGTCGGCGAAGGATGCGGTTAACTATGCCGGTTTCGTCGCGAGCAATGTGATAAACGGGGACATGCCGATCTGCCATGTTGATGACATATTAAACCCCGGCGAAAACCAGGCCGTACTGGATGTACGCACAACGGGAGAATTTGAATGCGGAACGATACCGGGCGCGATCAATATTCCGGTTGACCTTTTGAGAGACAGCCTTGGCGATCTTGATAAAAGCAAGGAATACCTCGTGACCTGTGCGGTCGGTATACGCGGGTATCTGGCGACACGCATTCTTATGCATAACGGATTTAAAGCACGAAACCTTACCGGCGGATATAAGACGTTTAAGGCGTTTACCGGCGGTGCAAATAAGGAGCAAACTGAAATGTCTAAAACTGAACCGGTTAACCCTGTATGCAAACTTGTCGAAGCAGGCAAACCAGAGATCACCAAAACTATCGACGCGACGGGTTTGCAGTGTCCCGGGCCGATTATGAAATTGAAATCGGAACTGGAGACTATCGAGGACGGCCAGGCCGTTTGTATCGTCAGCACAGATCCCGGGTTTACCGCTGATATCGCGGGGTGGTGCAACAGTACGGGCAACCGGTTTGGCGGAATTGAAACCGGTGAAGGGACGTATAAGGCGACTGTGATCAAAGGGGCGACAAGTGCGATGCCGGTACAGGGCGGCGGTTCGGACCTTTCTAAGAACAAGACTATCGTTGTGTTCTCTAACGATTTCGACAAAGCGATGGCGGCGTTTATTATCGCAAACGGAGCGGCTTCTATGGGCAGTGAGGTTACGCTTTTCTTTACATTCTGGGGGCTGAACCTGCTTCGGAGGGATGAGGCGGTGCCGGTCAAGAAGAACCTTATCGAGAAGATGTTCGGGATGATGATGCCTCGCGGGGCGAAGAAGACGGTGCTCAGCAAGATGAATATGATGGGTATGGGGACGAAGATGATGCAGGGGATCATGCGGAAAAAGAACGTGGCGTCGCTGTCTGAACTAATCGACAGTGCCCGCGAAAACGGTGTTCGGCTGGTGGCGTGTACGATGTCTATGGACCTTATGGGGATCAAGAAAGCAGAGCTGATCGACGGCATCGAAGAAGGCGGAGTTGCGATGTATCTCAACAACGCAGAGAAAGGCAACGTCAATCTGTTTATCTAACTTCGGGCCAAAAAGAACGCTGTGAGCAGATTTTAATTTTTTAATGTACCGTTAAATTCGTATATTACTTTAAGAAATCACGACAGGCCTGCACGTAGGCCTCTAGGTTTTCCCATGGCACTTCCGGCTCGAGCATATGGGTCGGGCAGCAGAATAGACCGCCGTTGACACCTGCGATCTCAAGGTTACGGCGCACTTCGGCCTTAACCTGGTCGGGTGTCCCATGAGGCATGAGTTGCTGGGTTCCGATTGTTCCATTAAATGAAATGCGTCCGCCGTATTCGGCAAAAACATCCTTAAAATCCATGCACTCAGGCTGGACGGGGTTAAGTATATCGACACCTGCTTCGATAAAGTCACCGATGAGCGGAGTTACGTACCCGCATGAATGGTAGCTGATCAGGATGTCCGGTTTAACTTCTTTTGCGGCGGCGATAACTTTGGCCAGTCGCGGTTTAAACCACTGGCGGTACATTTCCTTCGAGACCATCAACGCCTCCTGCATGCCGACATCATCGCCAAGCCCGAGGATATCCACACCGGCCTTTGCAAAAGCACGCGCCCGCTGACAGGCCTTTTCGGTGATCGTATCGAGCATCCATATCGCCTTTTCATCCTCCAGGGCCATGTCCATCATAATATTATCCATTCCGCGTATATACCAGGCGGTCTCCCAGATGGTGCACTCGGCCCAGACGAATACGGCAAGGCCCTTATCATGAATCGCCTTGACCTCGTCATCGAGATAGGAAAAATCGACCGTTGTAAAGTCCGGCCACGGGTAATCCTGGATCTCTTCAAGCGTGCGGGCATTCTTGAGCGGATGGTGCATCTGAGTCATATGTACAGAAAACTCGGAGCCCTTCTCATGAGCGGTTCCCCATAGGTCGAATTTCTTTTCACGCTGAAACTCATCTTCGGAGTAATACTTCATCCAGTCGATGTCGTCACGGCCCGGTACACGCCACTTGGCATCGAAGTTCCACGGAAAGCCCGGATCATAAATGATGCGGTACGGTGCACCAAAATAATCCAGATAACTTTCTTCGTTGGGATATCGCCGGGCAAACTCTTCTTCCAGAGCCGGACAAAAATGCATTCCAACCGGAATCTCAATAGTTCCCTCTCGACGATACAATTTTAAGAGTTTTTCTCTCTTGGTCATATTTACTCCAGGCTAAAATCTTGTTATTTTTTGTTTATTGCAAATCTGGATGCTAATATATCCGCATCGCCGGTGACTTTCACTCATTGAAATCGAAACGTATTGACAATCAGAAAATATATCTGATACTTTTATATTTCTTCCATGTGTTTTTCTCTGGCACCTTAAGTTTGCCCGTACTGCTAAATTACCTATTCTACTTTAAATATACGGAGGATATTCAGAAATCAACAATAACAACTCTGACCGACCGAAAGGCCGGTCAGAGTCATCAGAGTATTTTATTGTTTCGGTGTCGGCGTCGCCGCTGTCCAATTCGAGTAATCTCTGCTATAGGCGTTTATGTCGCTGCGGTGCAGTGAATCTCCAAGGCCATCAGCACTTGTCGGCCATGGAGCGATGGGTTTGTAGTCGATCTTCTCAATAGGAATCCAATAACGACCCTTGCCGTATTCCAGATCGCCGGGAATCT
>JAIPFN010000041.1 GCA_021736615.1 Phycisphaerae bacterium
TAGAACGTATATGAAACTGTTTCTTAACCTTATTTTGGAGTAACTATGAAGAAAAACCTGATTCCTATTACAGCATTTATTATAATTGCCGTTTTCGCAGCATCCGTATTCTCTGAGGCCCCCAAGCCCCAGCGTGCCCAGGGTCGCCCCGAAAGACCAAGCGTGAAAACTCCTCCTCCCGCACCAGGGGCAGGAATGCAAAGAACCAAAGGCGCACCTCAGGCTTCCAGAGGTATAGAGGTGATCAAGGAGCAGCAGACAAAGAAAGTTGAAGCCGAGATCAAACGCATAAACGCTGCCCATGAGGCCGATATAGCCCAATTGCAGGCTATCTTAAAACAGGCAAATGATGAAAAAGCCGCTAAAACCGCCGCAATGCTCACCGAATTGATCGAAAAAAAGAACACTGATAATAAGGCAAATGTCAAAAAGTTCCAGGATCGCATGGAAGCATTCAATAAAAGAATGCAGAGAGGCCAGACGGGTAAAGGCCTGCCGGATCCGAAAGCTATTAGAACGAAACCTGAAAGAACTAGAACTCCAATAGATATTAGCAATCTAAAAAAACCGGAAAAGAAGTAGTATTTAAATTATATTACACAAAAAAGGCTGAAAGCTAATACTTTCGGCCTTTTTTTTTGTTTTTTCACCAAGGTACAATACTGTTAACAAAAAATGCTGTTCGCCACCCGCCGCAAATCCTGACTAAAGTGGGGTATACCAATAAATAGCGGAACGAACATTTCAGATACGTTTAAGCGTTATGGACCAAATAGGCACAAAAGCGCGAGTGCGCAAGGGCGCGTTGCCTAACTCCGTAATGTCGGCATCCTGCCGACATTTGATGTTGGCTTTTAGCCAACATCACCTCTGGTTGCCTCATAATGGGGTTTCGGATTTCGGTAATTACTCAAACTGACCGAAAACAGCCAGTAAAGCAACATAAATCGCTCTGAGTAAAGTACTTACATGGCGTCTGTTTTTTTAATGAAAATGTCTCGGCTGCAGGGCCGAATCCTTCATTATACATTATACAATAATCATTATTCATTTCAAACTGGCCAAAGGTTTATTCTGGACAATAGTATTGAAATTTCATATTCAATAGTGTATATTATGAGACGTAAATTTAGAAGGCGTAGCCGTCAGTTCTGATTGTAGAGGGTTTAACGATTGCGGCGGCCCATGGAGTATTGTTTTAAGAGAAGCGGCATTTTGAAGATAAATCTTTCTCCAACCAGTTCCTGGCAAGACAAATTGTTCAAGGCGGTCACGTTATTGTTCCTCGCTGTCTTTGCAGTCTTTATCATCGGTCTTATTCTCGCCGACATTTTCTACATCGACCGCAAGGCGATGATAACCGTCCTGTCTGCTCCCTTCATCCGCCAGTCACTTTGGATAAGCATCTGGACCAGTACCGCCGCGACGGCCTTGTCGCTTTTGTTTGCTGTTCCCGTCGGCTTCGCTCTCAGCCGCTATCGTTTTCCGGGCCGGTTGCTTGTCGACACGATTGTCGATCTTCCCATAGTTTTTCCGCCGTTTGTCGTCGGCCTTACGCTTTTGATCTTCTTTAAGGACGCCGCCGTCGGCAAATTCATACAGAACACCCTCGGCATTGAGTTTCTTTTTCATGCTAAAGGCATTGTGCTTTGTCAGTTTTTTGTCGCTGCCGGTTTTGCCGTCCGCTTTGCCAAGATCGCCTTTGACGCCGTTGATGTTCGCGCCGAAAACGTAGCACTTACGCTTGGATGCAATAGCTGGGACAGTTTCAGATATGTCGCTGTCCCTCAGGCTGCAAACGGAATTATCGCCGGTGGAATTCTAACCTGGGCACGTTCGTTCGGTATGTTCGGGCCGCTGCTTGTATTTGTCGGCTCCATGCGCGGCAGTACAGAAGTATTGCCCTCGACGATCTATCAACAGCAGGCAGCCGGCAACATTGAAGTCGCGCTAGCCGCCGCACTGCTGGCGATCTTCATCGCGTTTGTCTCCCTGCTGACAATTCGCCTTGTCAGCCGAAAGGCGGTGCCGGCAATATGATACAGCTTAAGGACGTTATTTACAGAGTCGGTGATTTTAAGCTGCTGAATATTTCGCTGAATATTGCAGACGGCAATTGCATGGCTCTTTTAGGTCCATCCGGTTCCGGTAAGAGCGTATTGCTCGAGTGCATCTGCGGTCTCCGCCAGATCGAAAGCGGCAAGATCATTATCGACGGAAAGAACATGGTAAAACTTCCCCCGCGATTGAGAAACATCGGCTATGTCCCACAGGACTACGCGCTGTTTAAGCATCTAAACGCCGCTGACAATATCGGTTTTGCTCTAAAGATCCAGGGCCAATCCAGGTCTCGCAGAACTCGCCAGGTCTCCCGGGTCGCCGAAATGCTCTCGATAGAAAACCTGCTCTACAGACCCGTTCAGGGCTTATCCAGTGCCCAGCAGCAATCTGTCGCTCTCGCTCGTGCACTCGTCGCAGAGCCTTCTGTCCTCCTGCTTGATGAACCCGTTTCCCAGCTCAGCGAAGCACACCGCCAGGAGATTTGTGCCTTGCTTCGGATGATTTCCAGGGACCTTAAACTTACGGTTCTCCACGTAAGTCACAACCTCGAAGAGTCTTTTGCCGTCGCCGATTCCGCTGCTGTTATGCTAAACGGTGTCGTCGAACAGTCCGGCCCGCTTAAGGACATGCTTAGAAAACCTGAAACAGAGTTTGTCGCAAGGTATATGCGTTGTGAAAATATTTACTCCTGTGAGGCGACCGGTGCGATTTTCCCGGGCGGCACCCAGGTCAAGTTTGGCAGCAAGTTCCTCGTCCTGCCAGGCAGTCTGAATACTAATGTGAAATTCATGATACGCCCGGAAAACATCCGGCTTTTTGTAAAGTACGCAAGCTGGCATGAAGACGAAAATACGATTCCCGTTAAAGTAATAGGATTCAGAGATTTCGGCAGTTATGTAAGGATTGAACTCGACGGACCGGCATACATGGTCGCCCACTCGACATACAATGACTTTCAGGACCTCGACATACCAAACAACACAGATCTGCTCGCATGGCTCCCAAGAGAAGCAATCCACGTAGTAGAAGACGAACAACCCAGGGAATTTATTATTGATGATTGATTATTTTGACAGATTGAGGATGTCTTTATAATCTGCGCAGTACTCTTTCCTCCCGCAATCCTTGCAGTGCGTTCCCATCCATATGCCGTCGAACTGTTCCATCAGTTTATCGATCATTACTTCATCGGTTGTCAGTATTCCCGCTTCGAAGTTTCTGCGTTTTTTGCTTTTCGCTCCCATCCCCGCACCGGTAAGGTTCGCGCTGCCGGTATACGCCACCCTCCCATCGACTACAACAGTCTTTAAATGTATCCGCGGACAAAGAATCCTTTCCATCCCGTTTATCAGATTAGGATACCGGTCGAAATCTTTTCTAAAAGCCGGCCCCGGTTCTTTCGCATGGATCAGCCTGACCTCGACCCCTTGCTTGATAAGGTCGGAAAGAACCTCCAGAAACGGAACCATCTTTCCATTCTTATCTACATGCAGGTCTTTGAGATCAGAAGTACCGATCCACAAAAAACGCTCCGCCCGCGGCACCGCGCCCAGCAGAACCTTTTCATATATTTCATAATCCGTTACGATCTCTGTTTTGCTCATAAGCGTTAAAATCCATTTTTACTATAATCTTTAGTCTTCTTCCTCAGGTTCCTTTAACTGGTAGCGATACGGAGAACCGTATTCTACCGTTTCTTTACCATCCAATAGCCACACCTCGCCGGTGTATCTGTCGACGATAAAAATCTCGATAAATGAAGAGCCTGCCGAAACTCCCATATACCTACCCGTAAACATTTGCCCGTTGCTTTGAAGCCCCAAAGACAGCAACAATATCATACCGACCAGCAAGCCGATCACCAGCGAACGCCAATCCACACTCCGCCCAATATTTAATGAAGTTTTCACTTTATTACCCTCCAATATCAAATAAGCACAAAACTCATCGTTAGCTCAGTTTGAGCCTTTTGGATTATACGATTCGCATAAACGCTTTGGGCAGTTTTTTTAAAATTTCTTTTGCCGTCATCGAGATTTGCCCGTATTTTTCGGCAGCTATATCACCGGCCAACCCGTGGACATAAACCCCCAATTGTCCCGCTTCAAAATCGTCAAGTCCCTGTCCGGCAATCGCCGCGATAACCCCTGTAAGCACATCCCCCGACCCCGCCGTCGCCATCCCCGCGTTTCCGGTCGTATTGACATACACCTTTTCCGAATCCGCAACGACGGTCGACGCTCCTTTCAGCACGACCGTGCATCCCGTTTTTTCGGCAAGCATAATCGCCTGTTCTTTTCTATCGTTCGGCATGCCTTCACGGAAAACAGATTTCCAAATCCGTACCATTTCCCCAGGATGCGGTGTAAGGATAATCGACGCTTTTTTCTTTTCGTGCCAGCCGCTTTCCTTCGCCAGACAGTTAAGCCCGTCGGCATCGACTACTAATCTAAGCCCTTCCGTCTCTATCAGTGAATTGACAACCCGCCTCGCTCCGCGTCCCGTTCCAAGCCCCGGCCCCACGGCGACAACATCGTTATCTTTGCAAAGTTCCATCACCTCACCGCAAGCCGTTTCCGAGACCTGCCCGTCGTCGTTATCGTCAAGCCCGACAGTCGTATAGCACGGCTCAAACGAAGCAACAACATTCTGTATGCTCTTGCAGGTTGCAACTCTAACCAGCCCAGCCCCGCCTCGAAGCGCCGCCATCCCACAAAGCGCCGGCGCCCCGCACATACCAGCTTTCCCGCCGATAACACAAACCTTACCGAACGAACCCTTATGAGAGTCACCATCCCTAACCGCCAATCGAACAACATCAATAACAGTCCGCATAAAAATCTCCAATCCAAAACCGTAAACAAGTAAAAGCGCGGGAGCGCGAGCTCCCCGATCAGACTCGCCAATCCAAAACAAATCTCACAAAAGTTGTAAGCAAAACCCAACAAAACACAAATCCCGTTTTATTATTAATTTCCTTCAAGCCCTTCATGTTTTTTTCTTCAAGCTCTTCATGGTAAAATAACACCGAGCAAATAATAACCACTACCCAATCTTCTTATTGATAACGCTAGCAGCATACCCCGCCCCAAACCCGTTATCAATATTAACAACAGTAACCCCCGCAGCACAACTGTTAAGCATCGCCAGCAGCGCCGCCAAACCATCAAAACTCGCCCCATACCCCACACTAGTAGGAACCGCGATAACCGGGCAATCGACCAATCCACCGACCACGCTCGCCAGCGCTCCTTCCATCCCGGCGATCACTATAACCACGCTTGCATTTGCCAGCGTTTCCATCGTCTCCGGATGCCCGAGCAAACGGTGTATTCCCGCCACTCCCGCATCGCAAACCAATTTCGTTTTTTGCCCCATCGCCCGGCATGTAACTTTCGCTTCCATAGCCACCGGAATATCCGCCGTCCCAGCCGTCACAATAGCGATATAGTTTTCGTTATCTGCCACCGCCTCCTGCACAAGCAAGATAGTCCGCCCAAGCTCATCATATTCAGCAGTAGGAAATTTCCCCGTCGCGACGATAGCCTCAAACACATCTTTTTCCGCCCGCGTCCCAAGCACATTATGCCCTTTCTCCGCAAGCCGCCCAAATATCTCAACGATATGCTCAGTCGCTTTACCCTCACAGTAAATAACCTCCGGAAACCCGCACCGAATCTGCCGATGATGATCAAGCCGCGCAAAAGAAATATCCTCAAACGGAAGATGACGAAGCATCTCAACAGCCTCATCAACAGAAACCTCCCCGTCCTTAACCCGCCCAAGCAATAACTGAATCTGTTCATTATTCATTAGTAAGCCTCGGCCAAAGGCCGATTCCTCAATTCGTAATTCGTAATTCGTAATTCCAAACTGACCGACAGGTCAGTTTGGCTCAGGATCGCGCCGATGGTTCAAGCGACATATCCGCAAACATTCCCGCCTCATATTTATAGTATGCAAGCGACGCGATCATAACCGCATTATCGGTACAAAGGTTTCTCGGAGCCGTCAGCAGTTTAAGCCTTTCGCTTTCGCACATCTTTTCCAGTGCCGCCCGGAACGTTGAATTCGCCGCAACCCCGCCGCCAAGCAGAACAGTTTTCGCCTTGATCTTTTTCGCCGCCCGCTGCGTTTTTTTTACCAGCACTTCGACCACCGCCGCCTGGAAAGACGCCGCGATGTCAGCCACTTCCTGCTCGCTCATCGAACCCGCCCGGTTTTCACCCTTCATATCCTGTCCCTGGCAGTGATACAGAACTGCCGTCTTTATCCCGCTAAACGAAAAGTCCAGCGAATCCTTATCAAGCATAGAGCGCGGAAAACGCACCGCTTTAGGATTGCCGTTTTTCGCCGCCTTTTCAATGCTCGGCCCGCCCGGGTAGGGCAGTCCAAGAATTTTCGCGACCTTATCGAACGCCTCACCCGCCGCATCGTCAATCGTCGACCCCATAAGCTTAAGCTCCAGCGCAGACTCGCAGTCAAACAAACTCGTATGCCCGCCCGACACCACCATCGCCACAGCCGGAAGTTCCACATTTTCCTCGGCAAGCATCGCCGCCTGCAGGTGTGCATGAATATGATTGATCGC
>JAIPFN010000042.1 GCA_021736615.1 Phycisphaerae bacterium
TCCTCTGCCTCTTTGCGCCACGTCACATCGTCATATGTAAGGACGACATTCTGTACGTTCCCCGCCTGATCCTTTATTGGGTACATTCTCGGGCTTATCCACCGTTTCCGAACTCCGATCAATCCGTTTACTTCGGGGTCATACAACATGTCGTCCAATATCTGGGATCGCCCAGTAAGCGCTTGTCTGAAAGCTTCTGTCAATCCGAGTCTTTCGCATTCAGGGTATTGGAAGATATTGAAATCCCCCATATCTTCCTTTGTGACACCCCAGATTTTTCGCCAGGCATCATTGACACTTAGCTGGTTACCTTCAGGGTCATATATCGTCACCGCAGAAGCCGACTGATCGATTACTGTCCAGAATCGAACCTCGCTCTGGCTAAGTGCTCCCTCGGCCTCTTGACGCATATCGAGCATCCGGTTAAAAGATACGGCCAGTTCACCGATTTCATCTTTGCTCTTTATCTCGATTCTGTGTTTGAGATCCCCGCCTGCGAATACTCTCATGCCCTGCACCAGTTCGCCGACTGAATTTAAAATACCTCGAATAATATATCCGGCTATGGCGGAACCAAATAATATCGAGAAAACTATCAGAAATAATATTACCCTTCTCGTATTATCAGTTGTTTGAGAAACCAGCTCGTATCGTTTATTTATGAGTTGCTCTTCGGTCTTAATGAATTCGCCGAATGTCTTTCTGATATCATCGATCAAAGCCTTCCCGATCCCCGCTTCAACTAATTCCGCAAGTTCCTTTTCTGCATTGTATTGTTCTTCCAAATCATCAGCAGCTAAGATTTCCCAGGCCTTAGCGATTTCTGGAATCGCAGCTTCTTGATGCCACTTTTCGACAAGTTCACCGATTTTCTCAAGAACCTTTATCTGATCCGGATCACCACTGACCAATCCCTTCTCAACGGCCAGTAATTCATAAAATTTCTCATCGGTATTATTGTATGGCTCAAGAAACTCTTCATTTTGTGAAATTATGAAACCTCTTAGACCGGTCTCCATATCCACTACAAGCCTCAAAAGTCGATTGGCATTAGAGATAACTGCAGCGTCATATTGAACCACAAAGCTGAATTGTCTTTCCACGTTAGCCATGTTATGCACGACAACAACGCCGAAAACAATGAAAAGAAGCAGCAAAACCCCAAACCCCGCGACCAGCTTATTTTTAATTGTCGTTTTCAATCTACACGTCCTCAAAAAGGCAAGCAGAAAAGTATCAATATTCTTCTATCTTATCCATTCGACATTGACAATCCTATCAAAATCACCTTGAACTGTCAAGATTCCCTGAAACAAATACACAAACCCTCAATTCCACCTTTATTCTTGACAATTACCCCCCCATAGTATATAATATTGTTAACATTAGCATGGTCAGGCTTTTGGGGTAATAAATGGAAAAACCAATGAAGCACTTCATAATAATAACCGCCATACTGTTTGCGATCTGCCAACTGCTGACCGCAGCCCAAACAGAATCCGCCCCTGCAAAACAGGCGCCCGATAAACTATCCGAAAAAATAAAATTCCTGACCGATAAAGCTCAGCAGGGAGATCCTGACGCCCAATTTAATCTCGGCGGAGTATACAATTTCGGCATTGGTGTTACCGCAGACCCCAATGAAGCTGTCAAGTGGTACACAAAAGCAGCCAACCAGGAGCATCCTGCCGCTCAATCTTCCCTTGCCTACATGTATTCAGAGGGCAAAGGCGTCACCGCGGACATCGGCCAGGCCCTGAAATGGTACACAAAATCCGCCGAGCACGGATATGCTTTTGCTCAATTCAATCTGGCAGAGATGTACTTTCAGGGAAATGGTGCCGCCAAAGACTACAAAGAAGCATTCAAGTGGTATACAAAAGCAGCCGGCCAGGGCCTCCCAGCCGCTCAATCCAGCCTCGCGTCAATGTACGCAAACGGACACGGCGTTACCCCGGACGACAAACAAGCCGCCAATTGGTACACAAAAGCTGCCGAGCAAGATTACCCTGACGCCCAATTTCAACTTGGCATGATGTATAATTCAGGCAAAGGTGTAACAGAAGATCATAAAGAGGCCGTAAAGTGGCTCACCAAAGCCGCCGAACACGGCATTGCCGGCGCACAATTCAATCTTGGCGTCATGTACGATTCCGGCAAAGGCGTTGATGAAGATGACAAACAAGCGGTAAAGTGGTTCAGGAAATCTGCCGACCAGGGCTTTGCAGGCGCCCAATTCAATCTTGGCGTAATGTATGATTTAGGCCGCGGAGTCGATCAGGACTACAAAGAGGCGATCAAGTGGCTCACAAAAGCAGCCGACCAGGATCTTGCCGCCGCTCAATATAGCCTTGGTTTAAAGTATGACAGCGGCAAAGGCGTTATCGAAGATTACAAGGAAGCGATTAAGTGGTACACAAAGGCTGCCAACCAGGATCTTGCAGACGCCCAATTCAATCTTGGATTTATGTATGCAAATGCCCGCGGCGTTGCCAAGGACGACAAAGAGGCATTCAAGTGGGTCACTAAAGCCGCCGAACAGGAATTGCCTCTCGCTCAATATTTCCTTGGCCTTATGTATGCTAACGGAGAAGGCGTAACCGCCGACTTTTCACACGCATACAAGTGGCTTCTAATCGCCGAAACAAATGGCTTCGATGTTTCCGAAGCTAAACAAATCCTCAAGAAAGAAATGAAACCAGCCCAGATCGAAGAAGCACAAAATTTAGCAAAGCAGTTCGTCAAACAGCAAAAATAGCTTTCCTCTTATTCTCAACACCCCATTCATTTTATCTGGCCTCTGTCACTGAATATGACCATGAATCGCGAGGCTGAAAATCATTTTTGCCGATCCGTTCGACCCATGTCGTAGTCACATCAGATCCATCGACGGTAACTATCAGGTACCCATATTTCGCCGCTCCGGCGACGGGAGTTATTTTATAAGGCTCATTATCACCGGAGTATTTGCCGTCATGTGAATAGATCGGCGCACCTGCCGTACCTACAATAAACTGGTGAATATCATTGGATGGATCACCATCATTATCGGCTGAGATGTGGTCATAAAAATGATCATGCCCGCAGAAATAAATCCTGCCACCTTCCCGTGTGATACTGTCGAGAAATTCGTTTCGCTTCGCCGCGTTATCATCAAGGCAGTCTTTGTGCTTGACCGCAAACGCCGGCTCATGCCCCATAACGAACACATGAGGCAAACCGCTTTTGGCAAATTGCATGTCGATCCACGCCTGGTTATTTTTTTGACCTTTCGTTGCATATTGGTCCAGCACTAAGACAAGCGCGTTATTATGAACAACAGAATACGTCAGTTTTTCCTCGCCAGCCGGGCCGTTACCAGGCATTGCATATGGACCGGAAAAAATGTCGTTCCAAATATCGAGCCCGCCTTCTCTTGGACCCTTGTCATGATTTCCGCGAACAGCATAGACATTAATTTTCGCGTCATACACAGGCTGCATTATCTCACGCCACTTGGTTAGCTGGGCCCGATGTTTTTCGCTGTCTCCACTGCCGTTCACCAAATCCCCGGGAAAGAGAACAAAATCAGGATCGTTGCCGACTAACTCGGCGGCAACTTCGGAAAGAATTTCGGTATTAACACCGGTATCACTGCCCCGGCTGTCACCAACAACTACAAAGTGCCATTTCCCATACCCGGCATCAGCCGTTTTCTCAGTTTGACAGCCCGTTATTAAAGCAATCGATGCCAATAGCACGATACAGATCAGCGATCTAATTTTCATCTTTTTCATTTTAGCCTCAAATAAATAGTTTGGTAGAATTTAAAATGTCTCGGCCGCAAGGCCGAAACCTTAATTCGTAATTCGTAATTCTCAAACTGGCCAATATGTCAGTTTGAATAAATCGTGTTCGATTATTTTGATTTTGTCGACGGAGGATTTTCTAAAAGTTTCTGGATGGCATAGTAAGCCGGCTTTGGTTTATAGCCGAGAAAAAACAAACAGCCTTTCCATTGCGGTCTCCAACAAACCCCGTCACTGATATTCCACGTATTCCAGCCGATCTCACCGGTCCCGCGTCTTTCAAGCAAAACTTTCAATATCGCGGCAAAAGTTTCTGCTTGCCCCTGGTAGTCTGCTTCTTTCTTCAACCACGCATTTGCCTCTGTCACATGAAAAGACAGGTTATTGGCATGTGCCCAGTCTATAAGTTCTCCGAGCTTTTCGAGGTTATCACCATTTTTCTCAAAACCTGTATCAACGTGAGCCTGCCATCCTATCCCGTCAACACGAAGTCCCTGCCTCCGCAAATATCCAACCAGCCCCTTAACCTTGTCCCACATCTCCTGCTCCATTTCTCCATGTTGATTGATAATCAATTTTTTCTTAGGCGCGTACTTATTTGCTATCTCAAATGCCATCTTAATAAATTTCGGGGGCCTAAGCGGGTCCGACTCATCATAGCCCAACAGTGTCCATGGGCATTCCCATTTTTCCGTACCTTTACAAGGGCCGTGCCATGCACCATTTTCCAGAATAGTTTCATTGATAACATCAAACCATTGAATTACATCTTCGTCGTTATAACGCTTGCAAAACGCCGTATAAAACTCTTTTAAAGCCTTCTCAAGTTCAGCAGCGGTTCTGCAATCTTCTTTTGCCCACGTCGAGCACTGAGGAGAAATAGGCCCGTGAGCGCGAATAACCTGACCTGTTTTTTTGCAGTGTTTTACCCAATTGTCGGCTAGCGACCAATTGAAGACGCCGGGACTGGGATTGATTATACGCTGTTTGAAATCATTCTCCGGAGTAACGTAAGAAAATTCCCTGTCAAGTACTATCCCGTCACCTCCGCCGCGACGCTTCCAGCCGGTCGTGCCGCCAATATAAACATTACCTTCAGGAAATTTCTCTTTAACAATATCCTTATAGCGACGCCCTTGCGGGATGGGTGGATCCCCTGCCGTGGAAGGATTAACCGGTTTTGCTGCCTCTACGCATCCCAACCCAAAAAGCATGATCGCTATGCAATATACGGTTCTGAAAGTTTTACTAATCATAAACACTCCATGCAAAATTAAAAATTCAGTCCCGTAGGATAACTAAAAATGCTTTCCTTTTACCCATGCCGTTTTCTAACCCTTAAACCTCTCATTGATCATTTGTTTAATCACCGTATAGTAATAACCGATAGAATCCTCATCGCTATTCTGAAAGCGTTTTTTTATCTTTGAAAACGGGAAAATTTTAATATTGCTCCCTTTACCCCCTACATTTATAAGGTGCCCCCCATGCTTCTCATCATACACCCACTGACCGCCATGGATTCTACGAATCGCCTCACCGACAAAGCTGCCAAACGTCAAAACGACCGTGTCGAGCATCACAGGACACTCTCCGCCCCAACCTTCTTCGATCATTTTGTCCGTCTCCTCAAAACAAGCCTCATTGTATTCCAGCAAACGCCCCGACAACTCATGCATCTTCTTAATATGCATTTCAGCCATCGCAGGTATCTTCTCAATAAAATCGTCAGCCGATTCCTCGCTCTTCACTGACTCAGCCACTTTTTCATCCGGCTTTGCGCCATCCCCCCCTGCCGCCTTTAACCATTTAACTATCAAAGTCCAGACAACACCAACAACAAATATACCGCAGCCAGCAAGGATCATCTCCAAAGCATCCGGCTGCTTCCGCACAAGCTCAACGATACCGATAACAAACATTACAGGCCCGCCAATCAAACAGCAATAACGAGCTATTAAACGCCTAATCCGCCTGTACTCACTCATAAACTCTCCTTTGTACGATGATAAAAAAAGCTTTCTTTCGTCCATACTGATTTTTATTCATTTTCATCAAGGCTTTCAATGTCAGCCAGGTCTTTATTCCGACCTAAAGCTTTTTTATTCTTGATAAACTCCTTCTTACCGATGATAAAGGTTGCTACTCCGCCATACTCTTCTTGTATTTTATTACCATTAGCCTCTTCCCATGCAACACCGGAAATCGATGTCAACAGATCAATTCGAACCGGTGGATAGCCAAGCTGGATAACATTACCCGGATAGATCAAATCATCTTCGGATAAGTCGAGTGAACCAAATCCAAAATCACCTAAAGCAAGGATAATTCTCCGGGCATTTTCAGGTTCGGCTTTGACAAGTATATCCATATCTCCCGTAAACCGCGGGTGACCATAATATGCCAATGCGTAACCACCGACGATCAAATATTCAACTTTGTGAGAGTTTAACAACTCTAACAACTCTTTGAAGTCTTTCTGAATCTCCATAAAACTGCCGCCTTAAAATTTCAACTGCCGAAAAACGTTCCGACGCCGGCCGGGAAAGCCAGTATTCCAGATCCCTCGCAGGATCATTACTATCAGCAAGCGTAGTTTTCTTAACAACTTTTTTTATCATAAAAAATAAGCTTCGCCGAAGGCGAATCCTCAATTCGTAATTTATAATTCGTAATTCGTAATTCGTAATTCGTAATTCGTAATTCGTAATTCGTAATTCGTAATTCGTAATTCGTAATTCGTAATTCGTAATTCGTAATTCGTAATTCGTAATTCGTAATTCGTAATTCGTAAT
>JAIPFN010000043.1 GCA_021736615.1 Phycisphaerae bacterium
GGGGAAGGAAGAGTTGGTGACGGGTGAGATGGGGAAGGAAGAGTTGGTGACGGGAGAGATGGGGAAGGAAGAGTTGGTGACGGGTGAGATGGGGAAGGAAGAGTTGGTGACGGGTGAGATGGGGAAGGAAGAGTTGGTGACGGCGGCACGTTTAAAGGTAAACGCATGACTGGCGGTGGTCGGAGAGATGTTCGTGCAAAGCTGTATATGCCAACTTTGGCGGCAATACAATATAACCCGGCAATCAGAGAGTTTTACCAGCGGCTACTCAAAGCCAGCAAAACAAAAATGACCGCTGTAACAGCGTGCATGCGGAAAATGTTAACGATTTTAAACGTCATGGTAGCAAAAAAAGAATATTGGTGATCGAGATTTTTTAGTGGCGGAGTCTAAGTTTATTTGGCGTAGCGGTTTATATAGGCATTTATATTTACAATTTCATTGCCGGCTTAAAGGGCAAAACGATCCGCATCAGAGTTTAATCACTATTTTCTGCGTTAATACTGTTCTTTCGGGGTTTTATTCGGTGGGCTTGCGCCCACGCGCTTCTGTGTCACGTCTTACGGCATTTTTAAAGCGCATTATTTTGCCCCTAAATAAACTCGCTCACGAATATTGGAAATCTGAATTATATGCTTGACTTTGATAACAGTCGCTTTATTTATTCCGTGTTCAAAATCGCCGATTATGGATCTATTGTTTGCCATTTGGCTTTCTTCTTTCCGTGATGTTTCTGATCAGTACGATTGGAAAGCTAATCATCTGCTTAACTCCATCAATAGAAGAGAGCGTCCTGACCTGAGTACGTACTTCCGCAAAAAGCTCAAGTGCAATAACTTTTTCTTCCACTTCGCCTGATTCTTTTATCATAGATAAACGGTGAAGTGCATATATCCCAATTATAAATGCAATGGCAAAAAAGAAATCCCATTGCTGAAGATTTAATGTCGGAAGCGAGATTTCGCCGGTAGGAGTGGTATACTTGAGCGTCCATGCCAATTCCCTTCCGGCAAAAAAGTCTGCAAATTTGCCTCCCAATATAGGGGCAATACCAGCTGCCATGGAATTGATGATCGTGTTTGCAGCAAGATAGCTGGTAGCCTGTCCCTTTGGTGCCAACTTCAGGCTTATATTGTTCGAAGCAAGTGATACTCCCGCAGAAGCCATCCCCATCACTACGTGGATCGCGATCAACAACGGTATTGTTAAAATATATTTTTCCGGCATTGTGGTAAACGTCCATGCCAGGATTGAGAGCATGAATATGGGACAGCTAATAGCCAATACTGATTTATTGCTGAAACGATCGGTAAACTTGCCCCAGATTTTAAGGAACAGGAAATTAAAAACCTGACTAACGATTGAAAGACCTATGATAAATGACATGCTCAGACCCAATCGTTTGAGCATGTAGACCATAAAGAAAGGTCCCGCTAAATTTACAGCAAAGTTCCATGAGCACATAAAAGCTATTAGTTTACGAAAGTTTTCATCTCTGAACGGCTGAGCCAGAAGTTTAAATATCTTTTGCTTGCCTTCAATTTGGGGCATTCGTATTTCAGGAGTTTTTCCCAAAAACAAAAGCCCAATCATTCCCGCAAAAAATCCGACCGCGAACAAAATTGAGTAGGCAACGAGTTCCTGATCGGGAAACTGCTTTTTCCAGAAGTCCAGATAAACAGCAGCAAGAATACTTACGGCTATCCCAACACCTGTAGCTATTCTCATCCTTTTTGAAAAGAAAGACCCCATGATTTTTTCAGGTATCAAGTCTCTCATCCATGAGTTCCAGCTGCATCCGGATGCCGCACCGAAAGCAGATACGGCTAACAGTAATATCAAAAGCACAGCAATAGCTATTTTGGCCGGGAATATAAAAGGACTAAGAGCGATAATCAGCCAGCATATTCTGCTCAAACCGGCGGCAACAACGGTAATCAGCCTTCTGTTTCTGATTTTTTCGACAAGAAATATTGAAGGTAACTGGAGCAATTGAGAAAGCGGGCCAATAGCGGCAAGCAAACCTATTACGAAATTGGATGCACCAAGTTTAACTGCAAAAGCAACAAGAAACGCTCCACCGGTCAACACGCCCATCGCCTGAGATGCTACACCGTCCCTGATAATATATTTTAGAGCAGATTGAACCTGGCTATCACTAAGGGTTTCTTCAGTTTTGAACATGATACTATTTCCCCTTAGAACGAGAAGATTGTTTTTTGGGAGACTTCATCTTATTTTTTACCAAAATAAATGTCAGACTTAGGCAGAAAACTAATAATACAAGCAAAGCAATATTCATTGTAATCTGTGTAATTAAGGAATTGATTTGTCTTGCAACCAGTTCTGTCTTTTCAGGCAAATCTTCGGTTACCAGCTTGATCTCTGCCGCTGCGGAACTTACAGCCTCAGCCGTTTCTTTCAAATTCATTTTAGGCTCGGACGAGTCAGTTTTTGAGTTGATCTGTTCAATAACTTCTTTTGTAACTTTAGCAGCTTCAGTCCAGTTCAAAATAGCCTCATCAACTTGATTGGCAGTTTGTAAAAAGACTTTTGAAGTTTCTTGTGCTGAACTAAAAAGGCTTTCCAGGTTAGCTGAAGTTTGGTTAACCTGCTTAAGGGTTTCGTTAATTTTCCCCTCATTTTGGGATGTTTTTTTCAGAATGGCGGTTAGCTGATCTGCTGTCCCAGAGAGCTTCGAACTACTTTCTGAAATATTTTGCAGGCTTTTTAAAAATGAATTTGCCATATTTGTTTCTTCAATATCATAAAGCAAAAGCAAAAGCTGCCAGCGTGCTGACTCGGGCAACTCCTGGACTACATCTGTCATACGCTGGGTAGTATTTGAAAAATCATAAATTGCTTCCGAAGTATGGTCAACCCCTTCAAGTGCACGCACAGGAGAAAGAGGGATGTTAATTATTGATTGGAATATCCCGGGTTCTTCAATTTTTGTCTGCTTTGAATACATTAAAGTTTTGCCAAATCCACTCTGAATAGGTTTACCTCGGGCCATACTTTTCAACATGTTGGAAGTATCATTGAAAAGCCCTTCCGGTAAAACGTTCCTGCCAATTTCTTCTATCTGGGCCTCAAGTTCTTTAACCGCCCCCAATGCAATTGGCTGATGTTCTCCGAAAGCATTGCTCGCTTCACCGGATTCCATAAAATTGCTTAGCCGAATACAAAGGAGCCAACTGTCGACCATAACTATCTTAGGTTGAGATTGCTCACGAATATTATGCAAAGCTGCGATTGCTCTGCTTCGCCAAAGAAGTGTCATTTTTCTTGTTTTTGGGTCATTAGACAGGTTATCGATTTCTGAAGCTGCAGATTTGGTTCTATTCGTAAAAACCTCCTCGAAAGCATCAAGCTGAACTTGCAGTTCACCTATAGAGATATTAGGTTTCCCAAATTTTTTGCTGGCAGCAGTAATTGATCTGTTCGCAGAATCACATCCAGACATCAGGGTAATCATCAAGCAAATGAAAATAAGAACAACCTGCCGCTTATCAACATATTTTAGTTTTTTATCATAGAATTTTTTAACTCTAAGCATAATACCCCATGTTTTTTAAATTAAAGAAAATTGGCTCAACTCCCAAAAAGTTGGTTCAAATTGTATTGTATAAATGAAAAATCAAAAATTAAAGATCAAAATGACAAATTAAAAATCAAAATTGGCGGTCCGTCTGGTCTTCGCAAAAAACTAAACTGCTTGACAAGCCATATTGAACTTACATGAAACTTACTGAACCGAAAAAGCCTTTTGGGAATTTGCGCGACTGGCTATAAGGATATTCAAAATAGGCCCAAATGAACAATAAACCATGTTTTTCCGTTGAGGCCGGACTAATATTTTTAAGTTTTTATTTGTCTTTTTGCATTTTAATTTTTACATTGAGGACGCATGATTTACCAACTTTATTGGATGTGAACCTAATTATAATTACTTGCCTAGGCAAAAACACCGTTTAAATTGGAAAAACTGCGATTTTGTCTGGCTAAATCCCCTAAACCCCCGAAAAAGACTCCCGGTGTTTTTAGTTCATCCCTAAACCCCCGAAAAAGACTCCCGGTGTTTTTAGTTCATCCCTGTGGGCGTGGATTCCCGCCTTTCCGTCTACGCTACGCTTCGACGCGACAGGCTGCGGGAATGACTAATAGTGAGTGAGTCGGATTGTTTTTGTTGAGTTTTTGGGACTGATGTGATATTGTATTGGCAAAGAGGCTCAGCGGTTGAGCTGCCCTAAATAATTGTACAGTCTGGAGATTATGATGACAAATAAACTTGATTTGGTAAAAAACGCAAAACAGAACCGTCTTGTCCTATTGATCCTTTTATGGATGGTTTCTATCTCACCCTGCTTCGCTGCGGATTTCTGGACCCCCGACAACACGGGCCGTATCTCCCATACCTGGACCGGGGATGAATCGATGGTGATATGTCTGCAGGGACGGGCCGTGGTTATGCAGGTTCGACTTTCTACGGCCAAGGATTTGAGTTATACGTTTAGATTTTTTAATGTTAAAGAGGACTATTTCCAAAAGCTTATGTACAACACCGGACGCGATCTTAATCCGGCGGTACAGATCGATGGCGAGCCGCTTAAATGGCATTCTCCCAATAAAGCTACTTTCGACGGAATGCTAACCTTTGTCTATCCTGAGAGTCAAGGCGTTGTCGCCACACGCAAAGTTTACCCGTCGAACACCAATCCTTTGATCATTGAACAGTGGCAGTTACTCAACAACTCGGCTAAACCAATACAGGTGAGCGTTGCCGGTGTACGCCGGGAGGTATCTGGAACTTATGGCCGCATCGCAAAAGCTGACGTGCTTATTGCCGAAGCAATTTCGCCGGCAGTCAAAACGACGACCATCGAACCGGGTAAGTCGCTGCAATTTACTCAGAGAATCCAATGCAAACAGACCTCGGCGGCTGATGTCGAATTTAACCTTAATGCCGAGTATCGCGACCGCCTGGCTCTGACCGAAGCGGCCTATCGCGGACCCGGGCGTCTGGAAACTCCGGACCCAATGCTCGACCTGGCTTTTACGCTGCAGAAATTTCATGTTCTTGAATGCCCCATAAATACTTACAAGGGAGTGATCTCTCACAACGGAAGCCTGCGATACTCCCCGGGGATATGGGCCAACGACCCGGTCGAATATTCCAGTCCGATCTTCCCATTTTTCGGCAGTTCACTGCTTAACGAAGCGGGGCTGAACATGTATCGGATATGGCTGGACTATTGCCAAAAGAATGGCATTGATCCTTTCCCGGGCTCCTTTGAGCATTCGGACCTTCGCCTTGTCCAGAAGAACCGTGGTGACGACGCTATGCTGCTTTATGCCCTGCCTAAGTACCTGATGTTCCTTGGCGACCGCAAAGCGGCTGAGGAACTCTGGCCGCTTGTCCAGTTTAGCGCTCAATCAGTCGAATACCACAAAACCACTGACGGAATTATCGCCTCACAGACCGATGAGATGGAAGGCCGATACAAGACGGGCTCGGCTAACCTGAGCACCTCGTCGCTGGCCTATGGAGGCTATTGTCATGCGGCACGACTGGCGCAAGCTCTGGGTAAAACAGCTGAGTCCAAAGAATTTGACAAACGTGCAGGCGAACTTCGCAAGGCTATCGAAAGTTATTTTGGCGCTGAAGTTGAAGGATTTAAAACTTATCGCTACTTCAAAGAAAACACCACCCTTCGCGGCTGGATCCTGTTACCACTGGCGATGGATATTACCGAGCGTCAGCAGGAGACGGTAGATGCAATGATCTCCGATAAACTCTGGCCAAACCGTCTCAAGGGCGGCGACATCCTGGCCGATTCTAAAAGAGAAACCGAGTGGGCGAGAGAAACCTACTATGCGTTGCGTGTTTTGTTCAAGGCGGGGCGAACTGAAGAAGCGATTACGCTGACTAAGTGCGTAGTAAAGGCGCAGGTTTTCGGCAACGAAGGGCCATACCCTGACGAAGACGCTATCGACATGCTCTGCCCCGGTTCGTTGTACCCACGCATATTTACTGAGGGCGTATTCGGAATAGTGCCGACCGGCCTTAAGTCATTTGAATGCACGCCTTGGCTGCCCAAAGACTGGCCCAAAATGGCACTACGCGATATGCGTGCTTTCGGGGGTGCCTGGGATATGGTTGTTCAGCGAGATGGCAAACAGCAAAAAATCACAGTTACCAATAATAACGGCAAAGTTATTTTCAGCGATTCCGGACCAGCCGGAAAAACATATTCCATCTCCTTCTAGTGGCGACACAGATAATTTGGTTTTCCGGCGTGTTTGCGAACTCGCAATTCGGTGTCGGGGTTCATTGTTTTTGTAGGGTCTGGATTCGGCGCCTTTCCGTCTACGCTACGCTTGGACGCGACAAGTGCGGTTAGGGCGTTTTTTAGATTGTTGAGGTTCGGCACCTGACGCCAAAGGCGGCAGGCTTAACCCCGGGTTGGTGACTGCGGTTGTGGAGACTTGCGAAAATCGTTTAGGTTCGGCGCACTCCTTCGGAGTGCTTAACCCCGGGTTGGTAAACCCCGACGTAAAGCCGGGACAGGCCCGG
>JAIPFN010000044.1 GCA_021736615.1 Phycisphaerae bacterium
ATAACGAAAGAAACGGTCCGCACGGCCTGTCGGAACCTGAGTCACGGGTTATCCAGGAGCTTATTCTGCGATTCAAACCCGACCGGATAGTAGTGTTCCATGAACCGCTGGCTTGCATCGACTATGACGGGCCGGGAGGCGGGATCGCATATGCCATGGGAAGATATACCGACCTGCCGGTCAAAAAACTCGGCAGCAGGCCAGGCTCGCTCGGGGCCTATGCCGGAGAAACGCTTGGCATACCGATTATTACGGTTGAACTGCGGCCGACAGCAAAGATGCTTTCGGCGAACGAGCTTTGGGCCAAATATTCAAAGATGACGCTGGCGGCAATTAGTTACAATGCAAAGTAATTGTAAGTTTTACAACCGGTCTATTTTTGCTGCCAGTATAAAATCTTCTTCTGTCAGGCCTTTTACCTTGTGGGTAAACAATGTAACCTTGACCTTTCCCCAGCCCAGAAAAATGTCCGGATGATGACCCTCTTTCTCGGCAAGAGCGCCGATTCGGTTTGTCATTTCAAGTGCTTTCCGGAAATTCTTGAACTTAAACGACCTTTCGAGCTTGCCGTCCGTAATTTCCCAATCCTCAGAAAGCTGGTCCATCAGGTTATTTGACAGTTTCGATTCAAGCGGACATACAGCATCGCGGCAGCTTTTGCATTCCTTCAAAGCGAGCTGGATATCTTTTAGATTTTCCATAATACAACCTCATTTTTTAACTCTTGTTACTTGTACGAGGTATTTGGCTTTCAAGTTCATTGAAATTTACAGCGTATGTATCCGGACGTTCTTTACTTGTCCGGCGTTTATTTCCAATGATGCGTATGAGCCGTCGTGAAACGGGCCAGGGTTTACGAGGGTGCAATTGCCGACGGTGTCTTTGCCTGCCGCTTCGTGGATGTGGCCCGATACCGCCAGGATCGGCTGACGGCGTTCGATAAAGTCGTATATCGCATCGCTTCCGCCGCCGCGGCAATCTACAGCCGTTCGGCTTGCCGGCTGATGGGTCACCAGAACAAGCGGGTCATTGCCGGCCGTCTGGGTTTCTATTTCGGCGAGTAAGTTTGTAAAGTGCTCTTCCAGTGTGTTGCCAAGTTGGGGCCGGCTAAAGTCGATACTGCCTGCAAGGCCGACAAAATTAATACCGCCAAATTCGATACGGTTACAATTAATATTGATGCCCTCGTCGGTGAGATAGCCCCCTACTTCCGGGGAATCGCAGTTTCCGCAGACGGCGAGTATGTTCTTGTTGCACTTTCTAAGCTCGCTGATTATGAGCTTTGCATTCTTAACTCCGCCAAAATTGGTTATGTCGCCGCCGATGAGGACAAGGTCGGCAGCAGCCAGGTCCGCCGAGGCGTCCGAAAGGTAGCCCAGGCCGTTGTGTATATCCGCTAATGCTATGATTTTCATGTGAATCCCTGTAAGGAACTAAATTTACCGGGACATAATAAACTGAACGGCCCGAACTGTCAAATCGGAAATTAACTGGATTTTTTTGGAGATTTCATTATAATCTGGCAAATAAGACTGTTATTTTTAATAAAATAGCCTCGGCCGCAAGGCCGAATCCTCAATTCGTAATTCGTAATTAGTAATTAGTAATTGTCAAACTGGCCGATAGGTCAGTTTGAGTAACCGACTTTTTGGGAGTTGAAACAATGATAGTAGTAATGAAACCCGACGCAAGCAAAGACAATGTCCAGCATGTTATCGATCTTGTCCATGAATTTGGGCTGAAAGAGCATGTCATCGTCGGTACCGACCGGACGGTTGTCGCGTGCATCGGCGATAAACGTGATGTCGACAAAGGCGCCATCGAGAATGCTCCGAACGTCGAGCGTATCGTGCCGATCCTGGCACCCTACAAAATGGCCTCGCTGGAGGTCAAGCAGGAAAAAACCGCTATCGCTATCGGCCCGAATAATGCTAAAATCGGCGGCAATAAGGTCGCTTTTATCGCAGGCCCATGTGCCGTGGAAAATCGCGAGCAGCTTTTGCGTACCGCTGAACTGGTCAAAGAAGCCGGTTGTGTCGGACTCCGGGCAGGAGCGTTTAAGCCTCGTACAAGCCCATACGCTTTCCAGGGAATGGGCGAAGAGGGTTTGAAAATCCTTGCAGAGGCCCGGGATAATACCGGCCTTGCCGTCGTCACCGAGGTCGTAAGCGTCGAGACTATCGATATGGTCGCCCACTATGCCGACGTCCTTCAGATCGGGGCCAGGAACATGCAGCATTACCCGCTGCTCGACGCGGTCGGCAAAGCGGGCAAACCTGTTCTGCTAAAACGCGGACTTTGCGCACGGCTCGATGAGTTTTTGCTAGCCGCCGAATACATCATCAACGGCGGAAACAAGGACGTCATCCTGTGCGAACGCGGCATTCGAACGTATGAAGAGTATGTCCGCAACACTTTCTGTGTCGCCGCGATTCCGGAACTCAACGACAAGACCCATCTGCCAGTCGTCGCCGACCCATCCCACGGAACAGGACACGCCCACCTGATACAGGCAACGTCCCTGGCAGCCGTCGCAGCCGGTGCCGACGCCCTGCTGCTCGAATGCCACCTCGACCCCGAACACGCAATGAGCGACGGAGCACAATCGATAACCCCCGACGCACTGAAAGAGCTGATGAAAAAAGCAAAGAAAGTAGCCCAGGCAATAGACAGAGACATCTAAAACCAAATAAAAGCCATAGATGCAGGGATAATCACTGTACTTTACAATTTAAAATCGATAATAGAGACGCTGCCTGAAAATTGGCATTTTTTAGAAGACGGAGATGTTTCATGTCACTATTTCAAAAATGTGTTTTGATTGCAATTGTCGTTTTAACATTTTCTCTGCCGGCTAGCGCCGAACCATCCAAAACTCAAAACAAGTTAAAAGTCGGGATCAACCTGGCCGGGCCCGTTGACTGGAATACGGAACTGCCGTTTGTCGATATATTCCGGATGGCCAGAACCTGGATAAGTCAGGAAAAAGGCAAGCCCTGGGGAAACGGCCCAAAACTGCAAGTAGATGAAAACGGCTGGGTCAAACGGCTGGAAAAAGACTGCTGGGCCGAAACACCGGTCAATACGATTCAAGGCGGCCATTACCCAGGCGGCGATTATACGCTGCTCTATGACGGTACGGGGGAAATTGAAACATCGGGGGCGGGAAAAATCATCGATCATAAAAAAGGAAGACTTGCGGTACGAATGACCCCGTCTAAAGGATCATGTTTTATCCGGATCAAACAGACCGACCCGAAGGATTACATTCGCAACATCAGGTTTATAATGCCAGGCTTTGAGAAAACGTATAAAGACAATCCATGGCACCCGGTGTTTCTCGAACGCTGGAAAAAAATGCATTGCTTCAGATATATGGATTTCATGCACACGAATAATTCTAAAGTCAAAACCTGGTCAGACAGACCGAAGATTACGGACATGTCAACTTCCAAAGGCATGCCGCTGGAATTGATGATCGACCTGTCGAATCGACAGAAGATCAATCCATGGTTTTGCATCCCGCACCTGGCAGATGATGAATATATTCGTAAATTTGCGGAAATGGTAAAGCAAAAGCTCGATCCTGAGTTAAAAATATATGTCGAATATTCCAACGAGGTCTGGAACGGCATTTTCACTCAAAACAAGTATGCCGGACAAAAGGGAATCGAGCTTGGATTAGGCCCCAAGGACAAACCCTGGGAGGCGGCGTGGCATTATACGGCATACCGTTCTGTGCAGATATTCTCAATATGGCAAGATGTATTTGGCACAAATAAAAGGCTTGTACGGGTATTGTCCTCTCAAGCAGCAAATCCGTATGTAGCACGACAAGTACTGGCATTTCAGGATGCTTACAAACATGCCGACGCTTTGGGGATCGCTCCGTATTTTGGTTTTAGCGTATCGGAGAAAGACAATCCTAATGATAAGGTGGTAGCATCCTGGTCGGTTGAAAAGGCCCTGGATCATATGGAAAACAAAGCACTGCCCTGGTCGATCAACATAATGGGTGAAAACAAGAAGATCGCCGACGAGTACAATTTAAAACTCGTCGCCTACGAAGCCGGCCAACACATGGTTGGTGTCGGTGGAGCAGAAAATAATAAGCAGTTGACAGAGTTATTTCATAAATGCAACTCACATGAAAGAATGGGCAGGATATACGATAAATACAGCCGGGCCTGGATAGAGATCGGAGGGGACACCTTTTGTCATTTCTCCTCGGTGAGTAACTGGAGTAAATGGGGCAGTTGGGGCTTGCTGCAATATTATGACGACAAGCCGACCGCTAAATTTAAATCAGTCATGAAATTACTCGACTAAACCATCGGTGTTCCGCGTTTTGCTAACTGAACCGCTACACCCCACGGATCGCGAACGATTGCGAATTCATCGCTGCCGTCTGTAAATATTTCTCCGTCGGCGATTCCGCCTGCCTGGATAAGTCGTGCCCGGTCGGAGGCGATGTCATCCGATACGAATGCTATATGAAATGACCCCGGCTCAAGTGCCGCATAGTCGATCTGTTTAACCGCCGGGTTGGTATATATCTCCAGAAGCATACGCCCGGTGCTGTCGGCAAGGAAGTACGCAGTCTCCGTCTGGCGGGAAACCGAAAGCCCAAGATGCTCACAATACCACCCCGCCATACCCGCCGCGTCAGTTACATTAATCCCAATATGTTCTAATATCATTTAATTCCTCACGTAGGATGGGCTGTGCCCATGCTGATAAAAAATAGCCTCGGCCATCAGGCCGAATCTTCAATTCGTAATTCGTAATTTGGCATTGTCAAACTGGCCGACCGGTCAGTTTGAATTTATAATATCCCGGACATCACCATACCGCAAGCATATCCCAGGCCCATCGCTAAAAAATACAACCCGCCAAACAGGACTGTCCCGGCAAATACTTTTAAGCAGGCCATCCCTTTTCGGACCGTTAAAATATACCATGGAAAAGTGATATATGGAATAAGCACGAAACAAATTGAACATTTGCGGGAGAATTTAAAGTTGCGTTCCTCCGCGTCAAAAAGGCACCATGCAAGCGCAGCAAACGTGATGATGAAACCGCTTGCAAATTCAACAGGCTTCATATAATCAGATTCCAACACCTCCTCAGAAAATGGATCCGACTCGACCGGGCCGATGCCATACAAAAAACCGGCAATCATGACGACAGCCAAAATAAAAATAAGACAATTACGTTTAGCAATCCCATTATCAACACGACCGTCGGCAACCGCCTCAACAACAGCATCAGTCTCCTGATCAATTGTAACAAAATCATCCATCGCAAAACCTTAGCTATTTTTCTTCAAAACATGACAAGTCCGACCAATCCCTTGAAATATAATTGTAATGATTCACGAAATATAATCAAGGAGTAACTAAAAATCCGGCATACATTTAAAGTACCCCCGGGAGTCGCGGAGAAAGACTTGGCAGTATCGCCGACTGTGGAATAACTAGAAGACTTTAGCGGGGAAGGACTTTGGAATACAAAGAATACTTACTAATGTATAGACTTTAGGGCTTAGAGCGACGACTTCCACGCTACCACGCTCAGGTTGATTAGGACGGCGGACTGTTTGTTTTTTTGCAAACAGCATGAAGAGAACGGTGCGGTGTTGGGGCATGGCTATTGAAGATGTGGGCGTCTTTAAAAAAATGGGAAATCATAATTTTTCCCATTTTTTTATTGATAAATACTTGCTTTTTACGTAAACTCAAGAAAACGTAAGTAATTCAGTAAACGTAACGTAGATCTTAAAGGGGTTAAATATGCTCAGAGCGGACAGTATAAGGCAAATGGAAGATGTGTTGGCAATTGTTAAAGCGAAATATAACAAAGGGACTAATATTAAAAAAGCTTGCCGTGAAGCTATCGAGGAGGTTAGTAAAAGGTACGAAAAAAGATACCAGACCATCAATGACCTGTGCACTAGAAGGCTCAATCAAAATATTGACTCTTTTTATCTTCAAATTGCGGAATGGTTACACGGGAAACCTCAGATGCTAATAAAGGCGATCCAAGATCACATCGACAGCCATAGTCTTAATGAAATCACTCTCTTCCTCAATAGTGATGCTAACCAAAAGGAGAGTTCATTTAGAACACAAAGAGTTTTAAATGAAGAAACGTTTAGTTTTAGACTGGACAATCATGTCGCTAAGAAACTTAAAGTTCTGGCGATAAGTTCTGAAGAAGATACAGCAGAATGGCTAACAATGGCTGTAACTGAAATAATAAATCAAAAATACAACCTTTGGCTTTCCGAACAAGTTGACCTGCCTATCAAACCAATGAATACCATTCAGGAACAGAACAAGATGAAACAAGAACAGCTTATAATACTCCCCAGAAATCAAACCATGGTATAAGGTTGTATGATGTGCTATAATTAAAGCATCATTAAGTTCTTGTAGGGGTTAGAGTTATGGCAAAAAGACGGCATTTTGGTAAGGAATTTAAGGCTCGTGTGGC
>JAIPFN010000045.1 GCA_021736615.1 Phycisphaerae bacterium
TGTTATAGGCAAAGGCGCCGTCATCGGCGGTAATGTCTGGTTTAAAGAATCCGTCGACCCGGGAGTTACTGTGACGCTAGAGGGTCTGGAAGACCATTACAAACACAGGGCTAAAAAGCAATGATGAATTACGAATTACGAATTACGAATTTTGGATTCGGCCTTTCCGTCTTCGCTTCGCTGCGACGCGACAGGGCGGCCGAGGCTGTTTTATATAAAAGGCTGGGTTTACTTTGAGTTTGGAAATTGTTGAAAAGATACAGAAGCTAAAGGGTGAGCGTAACGCGGTTATTCTCGCTCATAACTATCAGCCCGGCGAGATTCAGGATCTTGCTGATTACGCCGGCGATTCGCTTGGGCTTAGCGTCGAAGCTGCCAATACTAAAGCAGACGTGATCGTTTTCTGCGGTGTTAAGTTTATGGCAGAAACCGCCGCGATACTTTCGCCTGATAAGACGGTTCTGCTTCCGGAGATTCAAGCCGGATGTCCGATGGCTGATATGATTAGCGCCGAAGAGCTTATTAAGCTAAAAGCCGAGCACCCGGACGCATTGGTTGTCTGTTATGTAAACAGTACCGCCGAGGTTAAGGCCGAGAGCGATTATTGCTGCACCAGCGGAAATGCTGTCGAACTGGTGGCGTCTTTACCGGCAGGCAAAAAGATTTTGTTTGTGCCGGATCAGAATCTCGGTCGTTTTGTCGCAGACCGCACAGGGCGGGATATGGTTCTTTGGCCGGGGTATTGTCCGACGCATATGCGGATTACCGCCGAAAACGTAATCGCGGCGAAAGAAAAATATCCGGATGCGGTAGTGATGGCTCACCCGGAATGCCCGCAGCTGGTTTATGATGTTGTGGATGAGCTTTTAAGTACCGGCCAGATGCTCAAATTTGCTAAAGAAAGCCAAGCGAAAAGTTTTATTATCGCAACTGAGATTGGGATAATACATACGCTCAAAAAACAAAATCCGGATAAGGAATTTTATGCAGCGACCGACATGGGCGTGTGCCCGAACATGAAAAAGATCACGCTGGAAAAGGTTTTGTGGTCGCTTGAAGATATGAAGTATGAAATTAAGGTCGATCAGGACGTTGCATCCAGGGCGAAGGCTTCGCTGGATCGAATGATCGAGATATTACCAGGGTAATATAATTACGAATTACGAATTCCGGAATTGGCCTTTCGGCCGAGGCTAATATATTTTAAGGGGATTGAAATGGCAGACAAAAAATTACGGTTAGAGACATTGGCACTTCATGCCGGGCATGATGTGGATTCTGATACGCACAGCAGGGCGGTTCCGATCTATCAGACTTCCAGCTATGTGTTTAAGGATACCGAGCACGCGGCGAATCTTTTTGCGCTTAAGGAATTCGGCAATATCTATACCCGGCTTATGAATCCGACGACCGATGTTCTGGAAAAGCGTGTCGCGGCGATGGAAGGCGGCGTTGCGGGCCTTGCATTTAGTTCCGGGATGGCGGCGATCACTGCGGCGGTTTTGAATATCTGTCAGGCCGGTCAGCACTTCGTTTCGTCAAGCTCGCTTTATGGCGGCACTTATACGCTGTTTAGCCAGACCTTGCCCAAGCTTGGTATCGAGCATACTTTTGTCGATCCGAGCGACCCGCAGAATTTTGCCGGCGCGATCAAGAAAAACACACGGTTCATTTATATCGAGACAATCGGTAATCCTAAGAATGACGTTATGGATTATGAAGCTGTAGTTAAGATCGCTCATGACAATAATATCCCGGTGATCTGCGATAATACTGTCGCGTCGCCGATGATGTTCAGGCCTATCGAACACGGTGTTGATATCGTCATTCACAGCTGCACGAAACTGATCGGCGGTCACGGCAACAGTATCGGCGGTATAATAATTGATTCGGGTAATTTTGATTGGGCAGCGAGCGGCAAATTTCCCGAATTAATCGAACCTGATCCCAGTTACCATGGTATAGAGTATGTAAAGTGCTTTGGTGATCAAGCGTATATTTTAAAGGCACGTGTAGGTGTGTTGCGTGATTTGGGCGCATGTATGTCTCCGTTTAACGCATTCCTGTTTTTACAGGGGCTTGAGACGCTTCATCTTCGAGTGCCCAGGCATTGCGAAAATGCTCTCAAACTCGCAGAATATCTCGAAGCCAGCGATGCTGTAGAATGGGTCAATTATCCTGGTCTAAAGTCGCATCCGGATAATAGTATCGCCATGAAATACCTGCCGGACGGGCAGGGTGCAATACTCGGCTTCGGTATCAAGGGTGGTAAAGATGCCGGTGTTAAGTTTATTAACAGTGTAAAGCTCGCAAGTCACCTTGCCAACATCCTGGACAGCAAGACGCTCGTGATACACCCGGCGAGCACAACGCATCAGCAGCTAACTGACGCCGAGCAGGTCAGTTCGGGAGTTACACAGGATTATATCCGGGTTTCGGTAGGAACCGAGCATATTGATGACATTATAGCAGATTTCGAGCAGGCCCTGAAAGCCAGCCAATAGCAAAATAATAATAAATAATCAATAATAAATTTTTGACGAATGATATTGATTTAAATATCTATGATAGAATTTATTTATTAGAATGACTTAGAGGTAATAAGAATGTGGGATTATACTGACGACGTAATGGATCATTTTCTTAAACCCCGTAATGTGGGTTTTATCGAAGATGCTGACGGTGTCGGCGAGGTTGGTTCGCTGGCTTGCGGGGATGCTTTGACTTTTACTTTCAAGCTTGGCGCGGGCGGCAGGATCGCCGATGCTAAGTTCAAGACTTTCGGCTGCGCAAGCGCGGTCGCTTCGTCCTCTGTGCTGACCGAGCTGGTTAAGGGCATGACCCTTGAAGAAGCCGAGAAGGTTACCAACGATGACATCGTCGACAAACTAGGCGGCTTGCCGGATCAGAAGATGCACTGTTCTGTTATGGGCCAGGAGGCACTTGAGGCGGCTATCGCAAATTACCGTAACAAAGGCAAAGCTGTCGCACCAAAGGAAGGCCATATCATCTGCACCTGTTTTGGCGTCACCGAAGAAGAGATTCGCAAGGTTGTCGTCGAGCATGGTCTTACAAAAGCCGAGCAGGTTACTAATTTCTGCAAAGCCGGCGGCGGCTGCGGCGGTTGCATCGGTGATATTGAAAGGATCATAGAAGAGGTTCAGGGCGCAAAGGCAGAGACGACCCATGCTGCCGCTCCTGTACGTCCGGCAAAACTGACCAACATCCAGAAAATACAGCTGATCCAGCAGACAATTAACGAACAGATTCGCCCGGCATTACGTGCCGACGGCGGCGATATAGATCTGATCGACGTTGACGGCAATAAGGTTATCGTCGCGTTCCGCGGGATGTGCTCGCAGTGCAAGATGGCCGAGTTTACCATGCGGGATGTCGTACAGGCAAGGCTCAAAGAGTTTGTCAGCGAAGAACTGATTGTCGAAGAAGAAAAGCACGGAGGAACAGAATAATGACTACTGTTTACATGGATAATAATGCGACGACAAAAGTCGCAGAAGAAGTCGTCGAAGAGATGCTGCCGTATTTCACCGAGTTTTACGGTAACCCATCGAGTATGCATTCGTTCGGCGGACAGATCGGCAAAAAGGTTGTAGAATCTCGACAGAGGATCGCTTCGTTGCTGGGTTGCTCACCCGATGAGATCATCTTTACCAGTTGCGGCACCGAAAGCGACAATACAGCGATACGCGGCGTGCTCGAATCGGCGGGTAACCGGCGCAAGATCATAACAAGCCGCGTTGAACATCCGGCGGTTTTGGGCATGTGCAGACAGCTTGAGGTCCACGGTTATATGATCGTAGAGATCGGCGTCGATAAGGCCGGGCGACTGAATATGGACGAGCTTAAAGACAGCGTCGACGATAACACGGCGCTGGTTACTATAATGCACGCAAACAACGAGACCGGCGTAATATTTCCCATCGAAGAGATCGCCAGGTTCGTCAAATCCAGAGGTGTAGTTTTTCATACCGATGCCGTCCAGACAGTCGGCAAGGTACCGGTAAACCTCAAGGACAGTGCCATTGACCTGCTCAGCCTTTCCGGCCATAAGCTCCACGCTCCCAAGGGCGTCGGCGTTTTATATGTTCGCAAGGGTACACGCCTTACGCCGTTTATGGTCGGCGGCCACCAGGAGTCCGGCAAACGCGCAGGCACCGAAAATGTCCCGGGTATTATCGCACTTGGCAAGGCGTGCGAGCTTGCCGAGCAGAATATTGTCCACGAAAATACTGTCGTCAAGAATCTCAGAGATCGCCTCGAAAAGAAGATCCTCGAAACCTGCCCGGACAGTTTTGTTAACGGTGACATCGAAAACCGTCTGCCGAATACCTCGAACATCAGCTTTGAGTATATCGAAGGCGAATCGATACTGATGATGCTCGACATGCACGGAATTTGTGCAAGCTCCGGTTCTGCCTGTACCAGCGGTTCATTGGAGCCTTCGCATGTACTGCGTGCAATGGGCGTCCCCTTCACAGCCGCCCACGGTTCAATACGCTACAGCCTAAGCCGCTACACCACAGAGCAGGAAGTGGACTTCGCAGCCGAAAAAATGCCCGCAATAGTAAACCGCCTACGAGAACTCTCACCATTCGTCAAAACTTAGAACTGTTGACTTCAAGTTCTAGTTTTTCTGTTGGATTTCTTTAGAGTCCTTTTCCTTGATGGCGGCGATAATCTCTTGCTTGATTCCTTCCGCAAACAGAAAGAGACCTGATGTCGCAGCTATGGCTCCGGTTAATTGCATAGGCGGGCCCTCAACTTGATCGTGACGCCAAATGTACGCCCACCATGCTCCGGCCAATAATAGGATGATGCCTAAGATTTTCTTTCCCATAGAATCAATTCCTTATCTGAAGCCTAAACCTGTTATAAATTTATATTTCCTATATACCCATGCTCAACGGTATAAAGAGCGGCAGGCTATTTCTGTTTTCTGATCAAGTATTGTCGCCACTGCGAATTATCCGGCGAACCTAAGTAATACTGTTCTTTTTCGGAGTCATAGGCTATCAGAAACCATTCCTGTATCTTGGCAGTTTTGTCCCTGTTCCAAACCATGTCGCCTGTGGTGAAGCGGAAATTTTGGCCGTCCGGTTTGAGCTCTGTTTTAAGGCCTTCCATCTCGATAAACAGGTCGTTTCCTTCCGCCAGAATTTTAACTGGTTTTCCCGAATATTTGCTGTCTTGTGAAAAAACATAATCTCCGGTAATCGCCTTTTCAGTTGTCTCCAAGTTGCTGGATGTACAACCGGTTAGTGCGATAGTTAAAATGCAAATAATAATTGTCCGTTTTTTCATGGTTGAAACCTTTCAAAATTCAAAAAATGATGTTCTTTAATATAGACGCGAATATATGGCAGATGTTACAATAAAAACAGGATTTTTTGTCCATAGGCAGTTTTTCCCCTTTTACCCCTAAGCAGTTTTGTGAAGGGGCCAAAAGGGAAAAAAACTGCTAAGAAAGTGTTAGACTCTTCAATTGCAAATGTTTAAAGAATGGGGTATTGACACAAGAAATATAGGTTCGATGAACGTTGTAATAAGTACCGAAAAAGACAAGCATAAGACAAGACCAGAAGAAGATAAGGGCGGAAAAAACAAAAAAACCCCTCACAACTGTATTAGCTGCAAGGGGTTACATAGTCGGGGCGAGAGGACTTGAACCTCCGACCTCATGACCCCCAGTCATGCGCGCTAGCCAAACTGCGCCACGCCCCGATAAGAAGTCGTATCATAACCGGTCAAAATAAATCTGGCAACTGTTTTTTGGATTTATTGTAATTTTATTATTCCAGCATCCTTCAGGGTGAGGTAATCACCAAATTTGAACGGTGATTCCGCCGAATGTATTGCCAAAAACATGCTCATGATGGAGCCCTAAGAGCCTATCGAAGCCTCAGAGGTACAGTGAGGTGGTTAACCTGGAAATAAGCAGGTTTAAGTCCATAATTGCCGAATCCGTCGGAAATATCGAAATTTCAGTCCCAATGGTCATGGAAGGCAAAGAAATGACCCCCGCAACAGGTGCAGACAGCCGCAAATCGTCAGTTTTCGTCACTGGCAAAGACTGCAAACTCAAATTTATCGTAGTTTACAAAGAAACCGCCTAAACGGCCATCTCTTGACTTTCCGACGATAATCCGTATGATAGAAGTAGTGTTTAATGCTTATCATGATTGTCAGGGAATATTATGGATTTAAGAGAACTCGGGTGGAACAGCTTTTTTGAAGAACATTTCACCGAATATCAGCAAAAGGGACTTGTCCCTGCCAGGGTGATCCGTGAACACAAACACATCTACCAGGTCCACACAAATGACGGGCCGTTAACCGCCGCACTGGCCGGCAAGATCGACTTTGACGCCCAGACAAAATCCGACTACCCGACCGTCGGCGACTGGGTTGCCGTACAACTCGTCGAAAACGAAGACAAAGCGGTAATCCGAGCCATCTT
>JAIPFN010000046.1 GCA_021736615.1 Phycisphaerae bacterium
CACGAGCCTTAAATTCCTTACCAAAATGCCGTCTTTTTGCCATAACTCTAACCCCTACAAGAACTTAATGATGCTTTAATTATAGCACATCATACAACCTTATACCATGGTTTGATTTCTGGGGAGTATTATAATTTGATTTGCATTGCGTTCAGTAGTGAGAGATTTTAAGTCTAACAGGAGGATCCACATCAACATGAGTATGTCTTGACGGAAGGATTAGGCTAATGAATAAAGCTAAAATCACCGAAAGAAACCTCGAAACGATCGACCAACTCCGCGAAAGCGTCGAACGGTTCAGGTCCGTGATTGAAAATTCAGAGGCCGGCTATTTCATGATCGATAAGGATGGTATAATACAAGATGTAAATGGCGGCTGGTTAAAAATGTACAAGTACGCATCGTCCGATGAAGTCATCGGGAAACATTTTACCTTTACCAAGCAGCCGGAGGATAAAGAAACGGCGGTGGAATTTGTAAATGGAATAATGAACAACGATCCGAGATATATGGGCGGCGAGTTCAGCAGGAAATGCAAGGATGGTTCAACGGGTTATCATAGATTCTCAGCACGGCCGGTCATACGCGACGGTAAGACCGCAGGCATCGAGGGTTTTATTATCGACAGCACCAAAGCTAAAGAAGACGAGCAGGAACGTAAGCGGCTGATGGAAATGCTGCGATCCAAAAACGAAGAACTCCAGAGCATCGTGTACATATCTTCACACGACCTGAGAGGCCCGCTTGTCAATATAAACGGATTTAGCGGGAGCCTTGCTAATAACTGCGCAAAACTCAGGAAACTTCTGAGTAATGAAAAAATAGACAATGATATTGCAAAAGAAATTCTTGAACTTATAGACGAAACCATACCTGAGGATCTGCTTTTTATTACTGAGGGTACGAAGAAAATGAAGACGCTGATAGACGGTCTCCTGCAGGTCTCGCGTGTAGGAACTGTTAAGGTGAAAATGGAAAACCTTGACATGAACGAGGTCATTGAGAATATAATCGCGAACGTCTCTTACAGGATTCAGCAGATAGACACTTCGATAACCTTACATAGAGAACTGCCGCCCTGCTATGGCGACAACAACCAGATCAACCAGTTATTCTCAAATCTTATCGACAACGCCATTAAATACCTTGACCCGAACCGCAAAGGGGAGATTCATATTTCCGGTCACTGTGAATTCGGAAAAAGCCACTACTGCGTCAAAGACAACGGTATCGGGATACAGGAAAACCATCAAAAAAAGATTTTTGAAGTTTACAACCGTCTTGACCCTGAAGGCAGTGTCGCGGGAGAGGGACTTGGACTTACAATAATCAAACGTATCCTTGACCGACACAACGGTACAATCTGGCTCGAATCGAGACCGGGTGTTGGGTCTGAATTTTTGGTGACATTGCCATCTAGCTATTAGCTGAACCGGCGTTTTTTTGATTACGGCTTTTTTCGTATATTCCTTTTAATAGGATCGTCAGGAGCAGGATCGCTGAGATGTGGCCGAGAACTGACGGGGGCATTTCGTGAATGTGAGGGATTTCGACGGCTAGTGTTGGGAAAATTAAATCAAGAAACAGCCCCGAACCAAGGGCACAGCCTATCACCGTCAGTATGTAAATTATTGCTGTCCTTGAACCCATTATCTTCCAGATTGTCGCAAAGGCTGCAGCGTTGGTTGCAGGACCTGTCATTAGAAATACCAGTGCGGCGCCAGGGGAAATGCCCTTTGCGATCATTACAGCGGCAAGCGGAACCGACGCCGTTGCGCAAACATATACGGGGATGCCCAAAGCCATCATTACAAGCATTGTCCCGAATGTACCGAGGGTTTCGACGCCTTCGAGAATGAAATCTCCCGGTACGAAAACGCCGATAAGGGCGGCGATTACAAGTCCGCCGAGCATCGCACCTCCAACATCTTTGGGCAGTGTTAGAAATCCATATTTCAGCAGCCTGACAATTTTGCCCTCCTGCGTTTTTTTGCAGCATGAATCCTGACACTCACCTTTAGATTTATTATCATCTGCCTGCGGCTGGACGTCTGTTGTGCGGGGAGTCGGGGCGAATGATTCTACGGCAACGCCGCCGATAATTCCGGTTGCAAAAGCTATCAGCGGACGAAAGATCGCAAAGACAGGTCCTAACATGCCGTATGTAACAAAAATACTGTCTATGCCGGTCTGGGGGGTCGAAAGCAAAAATGAGATGGATGCCCCCCTGCTCGCGCCGTGCTTTTTCAGTGAGACTGTAACAGGTATAACTCCGCAGGAACACAAGGGTAATGGAACACCGAAAAGCGAGGCCTTTATGACGGGCCATATACCGCGACCGCCGAGATGAGTTTCCACTAACTTCGGAGAAATGAAAACCGACATAATACCGGCAACTAGAAACCCGAACAAAAGGTATGGCGACATTACTGTCAGGGCCGTCCAGAACTCAGTGCCAATGTCGGTCAAATATTTGATCATTTCTGCAAAAACCTTTCAACTACTATTTAAAGACTTTCAGTATTGCATATATTGCCTTGCCGGTCAATTGTAATATCCCGGAATTTGATTCCGACGCCGCTGCGGGCTATTGCCTGCTTTGCTATATATGTCATGCCGGAGCAGCACGGAACCTGCATGTGTACTACGGTCAGCGAGTTAAGATTGTTTAGCTTTATTATCTCGGCGACCTTTTCGATGTATGGATCGATGTTGTCCAGCTTGGGGCAGGCGATGGCAATTGCTTTGCCCTTCAGGAGTTTGCTGTGGAAATCGCCCATGGCAAACGGTATACAGTCGGCTGTGAGCATCAGGTCGGCACCTTTGAAATACGGAGCCTGCGGCGAAAGGAGCGTAAGCTGAACCGGCCACTGGGCAAGATGGGATGAAACATCACCGTTAGCGGAAGAAACATCGCCAGCAGGCTTATTAAAGCTCTGCATCATGGTTCCGGGACACTGGCATAGTGATTTCGGCTGGGGAGTTTGCTTTTGCGTCATTTTATTCAGGTGCTCTTGGGTAGCTGCTTCGTCGAACTCGGCAGATTGACGTTTTTCGATTGAGATCGCATCCATTGGACATGAACCAAGGCATGCGCCCAGTCCGTCGCAATATATTTCACTGACAAGTCTGGCCTTTCCGTCGATTATCTCTATAGCACCTTCTGCACATGAAGTGACACAATCGCCGCATCCGTTGCATTTTTCTTCGTCAATCTTCACTATGTTTCTTATCGCCATTTTATTTCCTGTTTCAAAATTATATTTCAATTGCAGGGGCAGGTTTGAAACCCGCCCCTGCGGTCACACCAGGGTTTAAAAATTTAGTTGCCGGCCAGCATCGCAGCAAGATCTTCGTCTACGTCGCCAGTCGGTTTGATCTTGTATTTTTCTACCAGCACGTTAAGAACGTTCGGAGAGATGAACGCAGGTAGTGATGGTCCAAGCCTTATATTTTCGACGCCGAGATGCAGTAATGTCAGCAAAATCGCCACTGCCTTTTGTTCGTACCATGACACTACGAGGGAAAGGGGTAGGTCGTTCACTCCACAGTCAAATGCTTCTGCAAGTGCCAGGGCCACACGCAATACCGAGTAGCAATCGTTGCACTGGCCCATATCGATCAAACGCGGAATACCGTCGATGGTTCCGTACTCGGCGGCGTTGATGCGGTACTTGCCGCAGGCGGCTGTCAGTATGACACAATCGGAGGGGACTTTTTCGGCAATCTCTGTAAAGTAATTTCTGCCTGGTTTTGCGCCGTCACAACCGCCGATAAAGAAGAAGCGTTTGATCTTTCCGGCTTTTACGGCATCGACGATCTTGTCTGCAATGCCGAGAACGGCAGTGTAATGGAAGCCGGTACTGAGCGTCCCTGCCGGGTTTTCTTTAAGAGGAGCCGCCGCCAAAGCCGCTTTTATAATCGCACTAAAATCTCTGTCTGCGATGTGTTTTACGCCCTCAACACCGACAACGCCGCGTGTATAAAGCCTGTCCTTGTAGGAATCCTTTGGAGGCATTATGCAGTTTGTAGTGATCAGAACAGGGCCGCTGAACGCGTCGAACTCTGTCTTCTGGTTCTGCCACGCTGTTCCGTAATTACCGACCAGGTGGCCGAACTTACGCAATTCCGGATAGCCGTGTGCCGGGAGCATTTCGCCGTGGGTATAGATATTTATGCCCTTGCCTTCTGTCTGCTTGAGGAGTTCATACAGGTCGAGCAGGTCGTGACCGGTAACGAGGATACCAGGACCTGCTTTTGTACCGGTTGGGACAACGGCAGGAGAAGGATTGCCGTATGCTTCGGTATGGGCGTCATTCAGGAGTTCCATTATGCGGAGGTTCATTTCACCGGCCTTCAGGACGAGCTCAAGGTGGCGGCCGAGGTCGAAATCGACATTGGTCAGCGTAGCGAACATGGCCTCGTGCATGAACGCGTCTACCTCGGGATCGACCTTGCCGAACTCTCTGGCATGATACGCATACGCGCCAATACCCTTAAGCCCAAACAGAAGTGTGTCCTGGAGCGACTGAATGTCTTCATTCTTACCGCAAACCCCAACTTTAGTACAGCCGGTTCCTCCGGCACTTTGTTCACATTGATAACAAAACATTGCATTCCTTTCAAAAATTGATTTTTACCTTTAATGTAAGACTGATTTACTCATATTTAAATTTAAAAAAAACTTTCCCTGTTAACGCCCTGCCATTGGGCCTGTATTAGGTTACTGTCTGATCATTGTCAACTGCATTTTGAATTTCTGGTCGGCAGTTACCGAATGAGGTATGTTTGCCGGCATTATTATTATTTCGCCTGTGGCTATGTCGTGATCTGTTCCGTTAATGGTTACGCGGCCTTGTCCGTCTATCACCTGGACAACGGCGTCATAGGGAGCCTGGTGTTCGCTGAGGCCCTGTCCCTTGTCAAAGGCAAAAAGAGTTATCGTGCCCACAGGTTTATTCAATAGCGTCTTGCTGACAACCGAATCGTCTGCGTATTTAACAAGCGATGCGATATTCTGAGCCTTTGCCAGACACGATTCGAGTACATTAGATTTTTCATTAGAGTCACTCATTTTTGCATTTCCTTTCCAGCGATTATTTAATCGCCATCTTTAAAGACCGGCGAGAGTGGCATCCGACAAAAAACCTATGATATAATCCTGCATCTCTCTCATCTTGCCGCTTAACGGACATGTATCTTTTCTGGGACAACTTTCTTCCTCGGCGAGGCACCTGTTGACTGTCACCGGTCCTTGCACCGCTTCGATGATTTCAAGCAGATTAATCATAGAAGGCTCTTTGCTTAAGGTAAAGCCGCCCTTTGGGCCCATAGTACTGGTAACAAGCCCGACATCGTTCATCTTCTGCATCAGCTTACAGGCAAGCTGATAAGAAATATCCTCACGGTCTGCGATAACCCGGGTCGAGATCGATTCGCCGCCATAATTCTTAGCGAGATGAGCCATCGCACGCAACGCATAATCAGTATTTCTTCTGATAATATCCATCTAATAATTCCTGCTTCAAAAAATTTGCGGTCATTTAAATATCATGCAGGCCGGAAGTTCATGTTACGGCTTACACTGTATAGGACTAATATAGGTATATATCGAAAAATAGTCAACCCAAAAATTGTAATTTTTCTAAAAAAATAAAAAAAACTCAAAATTTGCCTGCCGAAAGTTGCTCGCTTAACATGTTGCATTCAATTCAGGTTAAAGTTATGGTAAAGAAATGTCGATAAAAAAAGAGGGCCGATCGCTCGACCCTCCCAACAACACCATGGGGATGAGGCAGCCTGGCGGAACCTCGGAAAAAGATACCAGGCAACCAAATGGTGTTGTTTTTTTATTGCGGCATTCGCCACTGTATTAAATATTAAGTGTTATGTGTTATGTGTTAAGACCAACTGTTGTCGCCTATCTACTTACTTCTCTCCTTTGTTTTTCCTTGTTTTGATCTGCAATGGATTCGTTTGGTAATTATTTGTTTTTTGGGGCACTTATCAAAAAGTTAATGGCCTACTATATGCTATTATTTTTTATTAACCTTTTTTTTATTGCCTCATCTGCAATTCCTAGTATAATGAAGAAACTTTAGGTTTAGTATTTTTGGATATTGGGTTTATGAGCTTCTTTTATAAAATTTTAGCAGCTTCGGCGGTTATTATTGTAGTCACCGGTGTAATTCTTCTGCGAAAAAGGTTTCGCAATTTCATGCAGCGACGAACACTTGGGCGTATGCGAAACAAAGCCGACAAACTGATCACCGCCAATAAAACAGTTTCTGATGTCTAGCGTCAAGTGTTTTTTCTCTTGGCGTCAATTATAATTGCTTTTCTTTCTCATCGTCTCTACATAGTTAATCCTCCCTGGTTGGGTCCCCCATGGGGGACCGATTTATGGACATTGCAGGCCTAGTCGTGCCT
>JAIPFN010000047.1 GCA_021736615.1 Phycisphaerae bacterium
ATATGATCGGGCTGGAAGAGGTCCTGCCGGAAGTTACGCTTGCCGAGATCGGTAATCATATCTCGCTGACCGAACAGAACGCTACCAGCGCAGAGAGAGAGCTTAAGAATGTTCTCGTGCTCGAACTGTTCAGTGAGAGGATCGGTGAGGAGATTGACTGTGTGGTTTCTGGTTTAATGGGATTTGGTATTTTTGTTCAGTGCATAAAGTATGGGGTCGAAGGGATGATTGAGCTTGCCGACCTTGGACTTGACGAATGGAAATATGACAGGCGAAAACAGGCGATTGTCGGTTTAAATTCGGGTAAGAGCGTTCACCTTGGAAACGAGATGAAGGTCAGGATACTTTCGGTGAATGTCCCGGCAAGACAGTTGAGCCTTGGGCTTTCCAAGCCGCTTGTGTCTACGCGAGAAGAGTATGGCAAAGGCGGTAAAGGATCCGGTAAAGGCAGAGGGAAAAATAAAGGGTTCAGAAGCAAAAAACGAAGAAGATAGTTCAAACTGACCTGCGGCCAGTTTGGAATTTATTATTGATTATTGATTATTGATTATTACTAGTTTGTGGTGAGTAATAGTTCTTCTGTTATCTTATTTTGCTTTTTGCTGTAGATCGAGCTGAGCATTGCTGACAGCTGGTTGAATTCGATGTAATATCTCAATGCGTTTTCATCGGTAGAGAGCCATTTTCCCAGCCTTGATACATATCTTTGTTCAAGTAATCCGTCCTGCATTTTTAATATCATCACGCCGAGACGCTGAGATTCTAAATCCTGTCGACTAGTTTTTGCAGGCTTGACCCCGAAGCTATGAGATTGGCAAGCGTCGGTCTTATTTCGGCCCACGGCAGAATTAATTATTGCAGTTAACTTATCGATCTGGTCTTTAAAATGGCTACTCATCAAATAACTTTCTATTACTGGCAAATTTTAAACAGCGTGGGCACGGCCCACCCTACGGCCTGAAGCAATTACAGTTCCGGACTCCCTTTATATACGAAGAAGCCAGATGTTCATCGGTTATTTTGCAAAAAAACATTAAAACGATGGAACTATGCGTGTTTTCTTACTCTGTGTACATGAATTCCGGGATTCTCTGGGGTTTTCCATTTTTGTCGACGCATGCCAGTATGCTGGAGCCTTCCGCGAGCAAAATTTTTGTTTTTGCGTCTTTCAGCTGGTATGTGTGTTCTACTCGGGCGGCGGTAACTTTTGAGGCTGTTGTTGTCAGGTCGAGTTTTTCATCATACAGGGCCGGGCGGCGGTATTTTACAGAAAGGTCGGCGACGACGAAGTAGATGCCGGCTTGCTCGAGTTTTTTGTATGCGACACCATTTTCCCGAAGAAGTTCTGTTCTTCCCATCTCAAACCAGATAGGATAGACGGTGTGGTGAACGACACCGGCCTGGTCGGTTTCGCAATATCTTGGTATGATCGTTATTGTGTGGTCTTTTATGGTTGTTTTTTCCGGGAAATCCATTATTATTCCTGCAAATTGCGTTGTTTATTATAAAAAAATATTAAATTATTCGACCTTTAGCGGCATTTATGAGTATAATCAGTAATAATTCAGAGAATGTGCGCCCTATTGCCGAAGTATACCAAAAAGAATGTATATTGTCTATTGATTAATGCATAACGACAAGAATCAAGGTGTTTTCGGTCAGTTTGAATTGATAACTTATTGAGGTTTGTTTAATGAGATTTTTTGGTTTTAGTTCTATTTTTGCCGGTTTTATTGTTTGTTTGTTTATCAGCGGTACCGCAGACGCCGCAGGCAGGTACAGTCGCAATCCTGTGCTTGTAACGGTAAACGGGGTTGAGATTACCGAAGAACAGGTCGATAGAGTACTGGAAAAAGATCTTCAGCTGGCGGTGAAGACCCTTGGACAGCCGCCTTCTTATGCTATGCGGCATAATATGACTCTGCGCGTAATCGACAGCCTTATGGAAAAGATCGTGATAGGTGAACGTATCAGGGATAAGAGGATCATGGTCACCCTCGATGAGGTTATTAAAGAGATCACCAGAATCGCCAGGATAAATGGTATGTCTGTTCAGGAATTCTACAATAAGGCATATTCGACTCAAAATTCAACGCCGACCGACGTGAAAGATCAAATTGCGATGGCTTTGCGGTTTGACAAACTTATCGAGAAGGAATACCCCAAGGGGTTTCAGGTAAGCGATCGTGATGCCATGACCTACTATAACAATAACTTGAAAGAACAGTTTACCAAACCAAAGCGGGTCAAAGCAAGCCATATTATGATCAAGTATCCCAAAACCGATAAGGCAAGCAAAACTGATGTGAAATACGCTATGGGCAAAATTGTCTTGATGGCCAAAAAGGGTGCAGACTTTGGAAAACTTGCAAGAAAATATTCACAAGATAAGAAAACTAATGCAAAAGGTGGTGATCTGGGGTTCTTTACTTATGATATGATGCCGGAGGAAATCGCAAAAATAGCATTTTCTTTTAGGGTCGGCGAGATAAGCGATCCGATAGAAATGCCCTACGGATGCCATGTGATCAAAGTCTTTGAGGTTGATCCGGGCGGACCGGTCAACTTTGATAAGGTCAAAGATGAGATCAAAACCTGGATCAGCGATGACCTTAAGGCAAAACAAGCTGCAAAATATATCCAGGAACAAATGGCTAACGCAAAAATCACGTGGGCAAGCGGTAAACGTCCTGAACCGATACCAATTGAGCAACCCGATTCATACTTACCATAGGCCAACTTGAAATTGATTATTGATTATTTATTATTGTGTAATTATTGAGTCGCATTTTTTTGCGGCTCTTTTTTTTGCGATTTCCGGGCTTTATTTTCATTGCAAAATGCCAAAAGCCATTGGTAGTAAATTTCCCGAATATCAAGATCGCACCTGCAAAACCTGCTCCCAATTTACCTATTTTAAAGACCCCCGAAACAGTCCTATAAGACCTTTGATTTTTTGCATGACTGTTAGGAAAAAAAAATTAATCTCATTACTCCAAGCTACATAAGGATTAATGAAAAAACTAAACGATTTCACGTTTTTTTTTGAGATTTCTACTTGAAGATTTATGAACGGTCATTATTATGTCGTAGGTAATATGTACCAACATCTAGTTAGTTCATTCCATAGCTTGACTATATGTAGTGCTTTTAGAGAACAGGCCAGATAAGCCGTTTTGACAAATTTAAACCTTTATATAGGGAGATATACGATGTCCGAGGATAGGAAATCCGAAATAATTGAAAATGCGCCTGTAAACAACAAATTGCAGGAATGGGTCAGTCCATCCTCACCCCAAAAACCCACTGTTAATCCCGAAAAACTCACTGTTAATAGAAGTTTTTCCGACGCATCCGTCCACCCTTTCGACCAGATCGAGTGGGAAAAACGCGAAGCAAAAATAGCCGACGACGACGGCACGGTGATTTTCGAACAAAAAGACATAGAAGTGCCCGCTTTCTGGAGCCAATTAGCCACAAAAGTTGTCGTCAGCAAGTACTTCTACGGTGACGCATCAGCCGGCGAACGTGAGTCCTCGGTTAAGCAGCTGGTCCACCGCGTGTGCCGCACAATCGCCGATTGGGGCAAAGCCGACGGGTATTTCGCAACCGACGAAGACGCCGAAAACTTCTACGGCGACCTGACCTGGCTGTGCGTAAACCAGTACGGCGCGTTCAACTCGCCGGTATGGTTCAACGTGGGCCTGCACAATATATACGGCGTCGAAGGCGACAAGCACAATTTCCACTGGAGTAACGAAGCCGGTGAAGCGGTACCGAGCGAAAACAGCTACCAAAACCCTCAGGCATCGGCATGCTTTATCCAGTCTGTCGAAGACTCTATGGATGACATCATGCGGCTGTGCAAGAGCGAAGCTATGCTCTTTAAACTAGGCAGCGGTACAGGGACAGACCTTTCTACACTTCGCAGCAGCCGTGAGAAACTCTCCGGCGGCGGCAAACCGTCCGGGCCCTTGAGCTTTATGCGGGTCTTCGACCAGATCGCAGGTGTCATCAAGTCCGGCGGTAAAACCCGTCGTGCCGCTAAGATGCAGTCGCTGAGAATCGACCATCCGGATATCAAGGAATTTATCAGCTGCAAGACCGAAGAAGAGAAAAAGGCGTGGGCCCTTATCGATCAGGGTTACGGCGGCGACCTTAACAACGAAGCTTACGGCAGTGTAATGTTCCAGAACGCTAACCTTTCGGTCCGTGTTGTCGACGAGTTTATGGAAGCTGTCAAGAACGATAAGATGTGGGCAACCAAAGCAGTTACTACCGGCGAAACTATGGAAGTTTATCCGGCTCGCGAGCTTATGGATCTTATGGCCGAAGGCACTCGCATCTGCGGCGATCCGGGAATGCAGTATCACTCGACTATTAATAAGTGGCACACTTGTCCGAAGTCCGGTCCGATCAATGCGTCTAACCCATGCAGCGAGTATATGTTCCTGGACAACTCGGCGTGCAACCTGGCGTCGCTTAACCTTATGAAGTTCCGCAACGAAGACGGTACTTTCGATGTTGAAAGTTTCCAGAAAGCGATCCGCATTTTCATTATCGCTCAGGACATTCTCGTCGACAGCGGCAGCTACCCGGAAAAGAACGTCACCGAAAATAGTCACAAATATCGTCCGCTGGGCCTGGGTTACGCTAACCTTGGCAGCTTGATGATGAGTCTTTCTTTGCCGTATGATTCCGACGAAGCAAGGGCGTGGGCCGGTGCTGTTACGGCGGTTCTTACGGGTACGGCTTATTGCGTAAGTTCGGAGATGGCTGTGGCGAAGGGCACGTTCGATGAGTTCGAGTTCAATAAGAATGACATGCTGAGAGTTATCGGGATGCATCGCGAAGAAGCACAAAATATCAACGCTGTATACTGTCCGGATTACCTGCTCAACGCGGCGAAGGATGTGTGGGACGCGGCGTTCGATGAGGGTAATAAGCATGGGTTCCGCAATGCACAGACTACGGTGCTTGCTCCTACGGGGACTATCGGGTTTATGATGGACTGCGATACTACGGGCGTTGAGCCGGACATCGCATTGGTTAAATATAAAATGCTCGCAGGCGGCGGGATGCTTAAGATCGTTAACCGTACAGTCCCGATGGCTCTTGAGCGTCTTGGTTACAGCGCAGATGACATTAGGGCAATCTGTGACAGTATCGATGCTGATGATACTATCGAAACGGCTGCGAAATTGCGGGAAGAGCACCTGGCAGTATTTGATTGTGCGTTTAAGCCGGTTAACGGCAAGCGGCATATTCGATGGCAGGCACATTTGAAGATGATGGCGGCGGTTCAGCCGTTCCTTTCCGGGGCGATCAGCAAGACGATCAATATGCCTAAGGAAAGCACGACCGAAGAGATAACCAAGGCATATATGGAAGGCTGGGAGCTGGGCTTAAAGGCCGTTGCTATGTATCGCGACGGGTCCAAGCGGATTCAACCGGTTAACCTTGAAAAACAGAAGGATAAAGAAGCTAAGACCACGATGACAGAGGCTCCGAAGGCACGTCCGTTCAGGCGGCGGCTTAATGAGACGCGTAACAGCCTTACGCATAAGTTCTCTGTCGCAGGACACGAAGGATATTTGACGGTGGGGCTATACGATGACGGCCAGCCTGGTGAGTTGTTTATCACTATGGCCAAGGAGGGCAGCACCGTCGGCGGTTTGATGGATGTGATCGGGACGTGCGTTTCGATGTCGCTGCAGTACGGAGTGCCGCTGATCACGCTGGTCGATAAGTTCAGGCATGCACGGTTTGAGCCTGCTGGGATGACGGCTAATAAGCAGATACCTTTTGCCAAGAGCTTAATCGATTATATCTTCTGCTGGATGGGATGCCAGTTCATCAGCGGCTATGCCGAAAAGAATACGCCGCAGCGGGCGACGAAACCTGAGAATAAGAATTCGACGACGGCTAAAGAGCTTGTAGAGCGGACGAAAGATTTAGCTAAAAAGATCGATGAGGTTAAAGCGATCCAGAGCAAGACGGCCGAGAAGAAAGAAGATACACCGGCGGCTAAGTTTGCTAAAGAGATCAAGGAGAAACCACAGACAGGCGACAGGTTCGGCGAAGCGACTGCCGACAGAGCGGTTGCAATGGTGACAGCGGCAGTGACCGGTAAAGACGGCACACAAAAACAAGCCGAAACAATGCACCAGTTCAACGAACAGTTCTCGCACTTCCAGGACGACGCACCGGCATGCGACGTATGCGGGTCGATAACCGTGCGGAACGGGACATGCTACAGATGCTTCAATTGCGGCAATAGCATGGGCTGCTCGTGATTTTCGCTTTCGGCGAAACAGGGTTTATTTAACCGCGGATTTCGCAGATTACACGGATTTAGATTTTACGCACCTCGGCCTTTGCCCGGGGTGTTTTTTGGTTAGTGAGAAAATACAAATAT
>JAIPFN010000048.1 GCA_021736615.1 Phycisphaerae bacterium
CTAACTCAGATTCATTGAATTCGTAAGCTCCGCCGCTCGGCGAACGGAAATCAGTATGCAGGCTCTTACCGCCCCAGGCCGTCTTGATGATCAGTATAGGCTCATTGACGATCTTCTGCATATAAATGCCGAAAGTAAACTCAGGCCCGATCTTCGGACCCTTAGCTGATGCTCCATAGTCAGCCGTCAGCTTGCCATACTTAGGGCCTTCAACAGACGAAATCCAGACCTTATCGCATACAAGCTCGCTGCCATCGGCGTTGCGCATCTCTTTAAGGATCGGAGCCGTCACCGGATCAAGTGCCATATAATCAAACGTCGTAGTCTTTGCATGCCCCTGCATATTGGACTGACCGGCAAGAATATAAACCTTCAAAGGTTTAGCTTCGACGTCAAACCCGCAAAGCCCAACAAGCACTACAAACAAAACCGCACTAAGTACAAACTTCTTCATGACAACTCCTGAAAAACCAAAGAAAACATTCAATTCAAGCAGGATATAGCAATACTCACCACTCACCACTTACTCAAGAGCCGATGTATCAAACCCTTCGATATAAAGATCAAACTGTCCGATTGGCTCAAAGTTTTCCTGGTCGTATCCTGTGCCGGCGTAAACCGCGAGCGTATTTGTTCCCTTGCGGAATAGCTTGTTATTGCCGCCGCTGATTTCGTACTGTTTATAAAACGGCCCGAATTCAAACCATACATAATCGAAGATACGCTTGCCGTTGACGTAAATCGTAAAACCCATTCTGGCCAGGACGCGGAGTCGATATTTATCAAAATCAGTCGAATCCAGATCAAATGTCGTCCGCATGAGTATAAACTCGCCGTCGCCCCATTTGGAGTTATTGGCAATGAATTCCTTGGAATTGCCCCTTGTAAATACCCCTACGCCGATCGGAGCCTTGCCCTTGTTCCATTTGCTGTCATCAAACTCAGGCATATACCAGTCTTTCAATTCGTCAGGAAGTGTTATCTGGCGATGACGTCTCTCTTCGGTGGGATGCAATATATCTTTGCCGACAGGCTTGACAGTTGTATAACTCCAGACGCGATCTTCCGATGCGGGCTTACCTATACTTTGCCATCCGACATTCGGATTTTTCAGCTTTGTAAATTCGATCAGAGTATCCATCAGAGACGGATTTAATGTCCCGGCTTTCAATTCTTTGATCATCCCATCACGGTAACCGTAGATGATTTCTGTAAGAACTGAGCGATCCTTGCTGCTGACTTTATCTATATGCTTAATAAGCTCCGTACCAACGCCTGCAACCATATCCGCTCCCAGTTCATCGGCTCGTTTTTGAACTATCCTGCCGACCGTAACAGCTGCCTCCGGGTACTTTGCGCACTCGACAGCGACTTCGAAAACATTGTGAGCCCCTTCGCCTGCACGTTCTCCACGCACTACAGTGCTAGATTTGACAGCCTGTATCATTCCTGCCAGGATAACTCTGCCAACCTCGCTATCGGGTTTATTCTTCCTAAGTGAACCGGCCATAACCGAAAGCATTCTGCTTCGCGGCATTGTGTGATACTCTGCCGTCATCATATTCAGCAATGTCGGCACAGTCTTGCGGTACATAGCGTCATCTTTTTCAAGCCCCGAAAGAGCCATAAAAGACGACTCTCGCAGCCACCAGTCCTGGTGCGTTGTCCACGGCATAATCAGCGACCGGCACGAATAAATGTCCTTAGCCGGTGCAAATTTCAATACCGCCAAAGCCCCGTCGACTACCCACACCGACTCGGCTGGATCGGCCAGCATCTTTTTTATGGCATCGACCATCTTAGGCGAAAACTGATCGGCCTTAATTGCATCTCTACCTGCACCGAACCAGTAATTGTAATCCATCATTCCGTCCAGTGCCGCGCGACGCACACGAGGATCGCTGTCGACAAGAAGTTTTTCCAGCTCATCGAAAGCACCCGTTGCCCGCAGAGCCTTTGCCGCCTGCGTACGGATCATATAACGCTCATGATAAACATTCTTAAGCATCTCTTTGCGCGGTACCGTATTCAGGTCCTGCGAAGGTTTGTGATAAGCACCGCCGAACATATAGAAGGGCACGTCGGTTGGCTCGTCTTTACCGTATATGCTGTACATCGGATTTTTCTTTTCTGAAAGAAACGCCAGGTCCGCCTCGGTTCCCCAGAGCCTCTCCGGCAGCGTAAAGGACGTGGCATACTTTGAGCGAGGCGCCCCGGTAATACACAATTTCTTAAGCGGTGCAGTGTAGCTCAGAGCAACTGCCGCACCGGACCCTTCGTCATCAAAGCTTGCAATAGTTGCCATCCCGACCCCTCCCGACGGACGCCTGCTAAGATCATACCACCACTGCAGACGATTCATCGCTTCATGATACTGCTTAGCGTCAAAATCAAGCATATACGCCGAAGCAATACCGCGCCAGATACCGTCACCACGACCGTCGTCGCCATGCCCTGTTACCATCACAGGATAGCTCGTAACCATCGACATACTCAGATACTTTTTAGACTGTTCATAGATTTCAACATTACCACTGGCATTCGATGCGACCTGCATAATAGCCGCAGCCATTCCGTCCTTACCGTTTGAACCAAGACCGCCCTCGGCACGATGGTCGCCGTAAGGAACCGTCCCATGTCCGGTAAAACGGTACCAGTACAGCAATGACCCCATCAGTGTATCCTGATCGACATTCACTCCGCATTCTTTACCCAGCAGCAGAGTAGTCAGAATCTGAGCGCCTGCCGGATTCATCAAACCGCTTGCTACATACCCCGGAGAAATCCCGTCACCCCAGTGCGTCCAGCTGCAACCGAATTTCTGACGCCTCTTCGCATCGTCACAATAATACTGCAGGATAGGCAATACCGATTTATCGCCCGTTCGCAGATAATACTCGCCACACGCGATACCGTTGTAACCATTGTTCCACGAATGACCGCCGATACCGTTGACGTCCTTTGGGAAGTTCGCGAAATACTCTTTGACAACCGGCAGATATTCATCTTCTCCTGTCGACATAAGATACAGGCATGCCAATGCTCCGCCCATTCCACGACCATCCAGGTGATTCTTCTTGAATTCCTTGTCTGTCGCATAATACTCAGCGGCCTGTTTAATGATCCGCTGCGATTTTTCACAATTAAGCGGCCACGTCTCGCTGTAGGCCCCCAGTACAGGAATTCGAACAGTCACTTTTCTGGAAGGGGCCGTTTCGTTGTCCTTAATATCAAATACCATTTTCCCGTCGGTAGCTTCGGCACCGGTAAGGGCGTTTCCAAGCACGACATAAAGATTATTGCCTTCAAACGATTGGCCGTTAACTCCGATGATGATCTGACCGACTTCGATTTTCCCCTCAGCCGGACTATTCTCTGTAAACCCTTCAACCTTGACAACAAGCCCCTTATAAATCCTCGCTTTTATCCCAGTTGCCCCTATGCAGTTAATATTCTGCTGAGTTCTCTCAGAAGGCCGAGATGTATAAATCCCCCCCGAATTCCCTCCGCCCCCGCTGGCCAGTGCCGCGGTTTCCAGGGATGTCATGCTAATAAAAAAGACAGCAAATAAAGCTGCCAATGATCGAAAATGAGTCGTAATTTGTTTGTTTTTCATGATACTAATCTCTCTATATTAAAATAATTCTCTCAGTCCCGGCTATCCCGACGAATCAGCATTGGGGTTCTTACCAAATAGACTATTCCATCTATATCATTATATTGACGTATCTGCCATATAATTTATTGCAATTTTATTTGTTCCCTTCCAATAAAGCTGATTTATTTTTTTGTAATCATAACTCTCTGTTGTTTAACACCTTATAATGATTCAGGGAAATAAACGCGCGTCAATGTCATTGACGCCAAGGCGCCGAATCCACGCTTTTCGACACTGCTGACATGCTACTGCTTTCGTGTCTTAGCGGTAAAAGAAAATCGGCAATTCGGGGGCATTTTACTAACTATTTTGTGTTAACCCCCAAAAAATCTAAAAAATTCAAAAATTCTGACTCCAATTTTGATTTCTGAGTCCATTGAGTTATAATGAGGGTGTAGTCTTAGATTGCACTTATTGGTGTGACGCAAATATTCGGGAAGGCATTGATGGGCAAGAGGGTTGACAGAGACAACTTTTTCCAGCTTTATCTGCAGAATCAAAGGAGGCTTTACGCCTATATTTTGATGCTGGTCCCCAATTCCTCCGATGCCGACGACATCTTGCAGCAAACATCTTCTATTATATGGGAAAAATTCGATTCTTATGACCCTAATGCCAGTTTCGGAGCATGGTCAGTGAGTATTGCAAGGTATGTCATTTTCGATCATTATAAGAAAAAACGGAGATCAAATGTGATTTTCAACGGTGAAATGCTTGAGATATTCGCCGCAACAGCCATTGAATCGACAAGGGACACAGACGAGAGATTAAAAATTCTTAAGAAGTGCGTCGAAAAACTTGCCGCTAATGACCGTAAGCTGATAAAGATACGTTACGAGCAGGGCTTAAAGATAAAGGATATCGCCGAGCAGGTAGGAAGGCCCGTTCAAGGATTTTATAAAACAATGAACAGAATACATAATTTACTGCTCAACTGCATTCGCGGCAAGATGCTTGCCGAGGAGAGCCAATAATGGATAGTTCGCAAAGAAGAGATTTAGGTGAGCTTATCCTTAAGTCGCTAAGCGGTATCGCAAGTGACCGCCAGCGACAGCAACTCGGCGAGATCGTCTCGAATGATCCCCAGGCCATGGAATATTACATGGACTATATCAATCTTTACGCCTGCCTGACCTCTCCCGGTTCATCTTCAAATTCTTCTCAGCAACTGGAATCCTATGATGATTCCAACGACAGTGCGATCATGCAGGCCATGCTTGCTCTTGCAGAGTGTGAAATGACTGCTCCCGGTGTTGTTATCGAAGAACCGGTCACCAATAAACCTTTGCTTCCAATGATAGATAAATCCACCATCCCAAGCCCCAGAGGCCCCGGGCCGGGTAAGTTTCAGCTATTCATCACACTTACGATGGCAGCATGTTTAATGTTTATGTTTGCTTATGTTTACTTTGCCCCCAAGGCCGACCCTCTGCCCGTAGTCGCCGAGTTGGTCGACCAGGTCAACACTGTCTGGGATCAAGAGATGCAGTTGCCCGACGATGGCGGCTTAATGAGGCAAAGTATCTACAGATTGAAGGAAGGTCTTGTCAGTATCCTTTTTAAAGGCGGAGCGAAGATCACTATCGAAGCTCCTGCAGAATGGTCCCTGCTCGGTGGTGGTAATATGGAACTTTTCCAGGGCCGTATCTATGCCGTCGTGCCAAAAGAGGCTCATGGCTTTACTGTTATGGCTGGCAACAGCAAGATCGTCGATCTGGGAACTGAGTTCGGTATTGAGGTCGACAAAAGCAACAACACACAATTGCACGTCACAAGGGGTGAAACATTGCTTTTTAGTGGAGCGAAAACCGGCAATAAGTCACAGATTAAAGTTAACGAAGGAACTGCCAAGAAAGTAAACAGCGATGGCATTGTCAAGGACATCGGCATAGGTTCGAGGCATTTTGTCAGTGATATCAGAATGCCTTACATGAATATATCCGTTCCCAACGCAAGCTTTGAGACCCTGGCTTTGAACCATAAGGAATGGGGACGCACCAAAAATGTCACTTTATGGAGTACACCTCCATGGACTACACAGTACAAAAAAGTGGGAACCAATAATTGGACACTTGACCAATCTCCCAACGGCGGTGCGGTTACCCCCAACGCCGCGTATGGTTACGGTGGTATTGCCCCAAAAGGCAAAAGCTTAGGGTATGTAAGCACCGACCCGAAGAGTGACCACTGTTTGTACCAACAGATTGCGTTTCCTCTACAGTCATTAAGGACGTACGAACTGAGCGTTAAGGTGGGTAGTCCTTCAACTTACAACAACGCAGCTTCAGTTGCCTATCGTGTCGAGCTATTAGCCGGCGGTGTTGTTATAGCATCGGATTCCGGTGTTTCGCCCGCCGATGACTTAAAGTGGATCACGGCCGGCATAAGCTATACCTCCGGTCCGGATAAAGCCGCTGACCTCAATGTCGGACAACCTTTGGCAATTCGTCTCATCGCCGAAGCTTTTACGGAAAATAAGCACATCAACTTTGACGATGTCCGGTTACTGGTTAAAGCTGGAACAGGAAACGATTGAAATAAAATTTAAAATTATGATGGTTTTGATATTTAGAAGATTGGTTAGGATTGGTGTTTTGAGAAGATTTGGCAGAAAACACGTTTTAAAGGAATTGTCGGCGGTTTCGTCCCTGTTATTTGCAGGCGTCCGTAGCAAATTAGGTATCTCCATACCCATATCTGCTAGTCACCTGATCACTTTCCTGAACAATTTTCTTG
>JAIPFN010000049.1 GCA_021736615.1 Phycisphaerae bacterium
CGACTTTAAAAACGCCATCACAGACGTACGCGACAGGCTCATAACAGGCGAATCTCTTGCCGACACGCTCAGCGAATACGGTGACTACTTCGACAAAATTTATATCAGCATGGTCCGGGTCGGCGAGGATACCGATACACTCGAACAAAGTCTGACCAGCATTGCCGAATTTATGGACAAACGCCACAAAGACGAATCAAAAATGAAATCGGCCATGATTTATCCGTGTATTTTGATCTCGGCGGCTTCTCTTGCGGTACTTTTCCTTACTATATTTGTAATTCCCGTCGTTGCCGAACAAATCAAAGAGGCCGGACAGGAACTTCCATGGGTTACCGAGGCGATTATCTGGATAAGCGATACTCTCAGAAGCTGGTGGGCACTTTTGGCCCTGGCAATTATCTTTATTGTTGCCTGGTCGGTAAAACGATTTATCGCAACGCCGAAAGGAACACTTATGAGGGACAAAACCCTGCTCGCCATGCCCGTATTCGGTACCCTCGTCAAGCAGAGAATCGTCGCAAGATTCGCTTCGACGCTTTCTACGCTGCTTCAATCCGGACTCTCAATGGCAGACTCACTGAAAATCGTCGCCGAGGTAACCGGCAACAGCGTAATGAACAATGCCGTCAAAAAGGCACGCGAACGGATACTCTCAGGCTCCGACATAGCAACGCCGCTGCGTGACAGCGGAGTTATCGACCCGACACTGGCACACATGGTAACCGTCGGCGAAAAGAGCGGAGAACTGGAAAGAATGCTTAAAGACATAAGCGAAAACCTGGAATCGTCGTCAGACCTGGTGATCGAAAGATTAAGCGCTGCCCTTGAACCGGTAATTATCCTGTTCATGTCGATAGTAATAGGTATAATAGCTTACGCGATGCTCGTTCCGATCATCAAGTTTTCGGCAGGCACCATTTAAATGTCAATTGTATTCAAAATAAGTAAAGCTTTGGAACGAAAGACACTATAGAATTTTAAAACAGGACTGGATTTTCGGTCCGTTTGTTATAATAATATACAGCACAACCTGTATTTAATAAAAACTTAAGAAAGGAAAATCGAATGAACAAACGAAATCATAATAACAGAAAAGCTTTTACAATGATCGAAATCATTGCAGTTCTCGTTATCGTCGGTCTCTTGGCCACCGTAGCAACTACCAGCGTTATGAGTAAAATCGAAAAGGCCAAAGTCATCAAAACCAAAGCCGACCTCAAGCAGCTTTCCAGCGCAGTTAAATCCTTTAAACTGGACACGGGCAACTATCCCGAGGAAGAAGAAGGACTTATCGTTCTTGTCGAAGAACCCGTTGACGCAGAGAAATGGGACCCCGAAGGCTATCTTGACTCTTCTGAAATACCTAAAGACGGATGGGGAAATCCTTTTGAGTATCGACTCTACCCCGAAAACGGAAAACCTTTCGTCATCATAAGCTATGGCGCTGACGGCGAAGAAGGAGGCGAAGGTAACGATGCCGACCTCTACAGCACAGATGCCAACTAAATCGATGGCTTACTATAACCCGGCGGCATCGAAGCGGAGATTTAAAAGCGAAACCAAAGACGGCTTCACACTAATCGAGACGATCATCGTCCTTGGGGTCCTATCGCTGCTTACGGCTTTCGCGATGGTTAATTTCATGGGCAAAGCCGGAAAAAGCTCTTTCAAAAGAGAAGCGATGGAAATCGTAAATACTTTGAAAATGGCCCAGAACGCCGCTGCCCAAAACGGCCGGCGTTACATCGTCATGTTCGACTTTATCGAACAGAAATACACCATGAAAGAAATCCTGACTCTTGATGAATTTTTCCTCATCGTAGAGGAAGACGAAGGGGAAGCACTCTCGGAAACACAGCTTTCAGAACGCTGCATGATAGAGTACATAGTTTTCGATAACCTGAAAGATGACACACGTAACTCCGGCGATATTGAAGATCAGGCACAATTAAAGACTTATTTCGTAGCCGGAAGATCCGGCTGGCAAAACGGCGGAAAGATCGGACTGACAGACATTGAAGGCAACGAGTACTCGATAATAGTAAATCGAATGAGCAAAAGCATAATACTTGAAGAAGGCGACGTTGACCCTTATTTTTTGGAGCCTAAAAAAAATCTGGAATTTTAACAATGACATCTTAAAACCGGCAAAATACCGCAAAGGGTTTACCCTCGTCGAGGTAATGGCGGCATCGGTCATTCTTGTCATTATCGGCGCAACAGTTATGACGGTCATAAACCGCTGCATCGAGGACACGATCAAAAATGAACTGAAGCTGAAAGCCTTCAAGATCGCACGCGATAACATGGAAACTCTGCTTGGAGAAGACTCCATCAGCCAAATGGTCGAGTTCGGATCGCTCGAAGACAACCCCGACATCGAGTGGGAACTGACGGTCGAACCGTTCAGCGAACCGGTAAACAACGAAATGTGGATGCGGGCCGTCAGCACCGCAAGCTATACCGCACCGAGCGGCGAACGCGAATACATCGAGCTTACACACTGGCTTACCGACCTTACCGAAGAACAGGTCAAAAAGATACAGGCCCAGCGGGCACTTGAACTCGAAATGATGGACGATGTACTGGTTAACCCCTACGGCGACGACGCCGAAGGACTGATGATGTTCCAGGAAAGCCTCGCCTCAGAAGGAAGATTCCCGCAAGCCGCAAAGATCGCCCTCGACCTGATGAGAGAATTCCCCAACAGCGACGAAGCACTAGAAGCCGCCGCTGACGCAAGAAGATACGCCAGAAAAGCAGCAAACTTCGGCGATTACGGAAGTGCAGCCGACATCGTAATAGAGATAGCCATCCTACTTGACGACCCGGCCATAGATAAACAATGTATTGCAGACGCCATGATATACATAAATGACGCGGCAGAATCCGGACAATACAGTGTAGCCACTAGAACGATAGATAAAATTAAGGATGAGCTTGAAGTAGAGATCAGTCCGATCATTATTAGAAAATATGACGATTGGGTAAAATTACCGGACGCGCCTACCACCCCAACGGATTATGACCCGCTGAAACCTGATACTCCGAACAAGAAACCTCCGTATGACCCTTCGGATCCGACGCAAATGAGGCCTGGTGAAACCCTTACGGAATACGTCGATAGGATATGGAAACTTGCTAAACAAAATAACTAATATTTAATAATTATGACAGTTAACACTAATAAAAATTTAAATACCTTGAAAAAGCCTCGCAGCCTCAGGGCCTTCTCGCTTATCGAGATCACTACGGTGTTGGTCATCTATTCGATGATCATGATCAGTACGCTTGCGATCTTTAACCGGGTCAGGAAGGCGACCGCCTCTATCAATGCCAGGCTCGACAAAGAAGACGTCGCCGATGAGATACTCCAGCGTATCGCCGAGGATCTCGACCGCCTTGCCGCCCCCGGTTTTGACACAATGGTCACTATAAACAACAAGTTTTCCAACGGCTGCAACATAAGCCAGCTGATAATCGAAAACAAAATCTATGACAAGGACAGCAAACCTCAGACATTCGAGAAAATAGTCTGGCAGTCCCAATTCGACGAAATAGAAAAAATGCAGGTATTGTACCGTCACCACGGCGGCCTTAACCTCGAAGACAAAATACTCGACGGCGAACTGCAGACAGATCAATCCGACGGCACAGAGATTTTCGTCCCGATATGCTGGTCAATGTCACTCTTCGAGATCGTCGTGCCGAAAGAAAACGCCGAACCGCTTACCCGGTGGACAGAATCAGAATTACCAAAATCGGTTGCGATAAAAATATCATTCGCGGAACCCGTAGAAAACTTCGACGGCACACTTGAGATACCCCAGGATGACATAATCACCAGAAATATCGCGATAGACAGAACACGAAAGATGAAGTACGTATTCGAGAAAAAGGATTTCACGCGTGCCGATTATGATGAAGACACCGATCCTAACGATGTCGACAGCGAAACCGGAGACGCGGACAAAAAAGACTCAAAAAGCGAACCGGACGACAAAAAAACCGGCGACACGGACAAGAAAGAAACAGCCCCAGGCACTAAAGACCCTAAAAAATCTAAATGAAAAAAGTAACCGTTAAAATCTCAGTTAGAAAACCGCCCTTGCTTTCGATAAGGCATAAAGGCGCGGCTCTTCTTATGACCCTAGTCGTCCTGGTCGTACTGACGACTATCGTATATGCACTGGTAGCACGCATTAAGGTCCATAAGCGGCGTCAACGCTATATAATAAGCTACCAGGCCGCAAGATATGCCTGTGATTCGGCGATGAAATATGCCCTGACAAAAGCCGAAGAGATTAAGCCCGAACTAATCGCACGCGAGGACGTGCCGGACTTTTCCGATCTGTTCTACCTGAACCGCGAGCAGCAGGAAGATATGCTCGAACAATGGGCAGAGATCAAAACCCAGCAGATGCTTGAAGAACAGGAAAACGGAAATGAAAACCCCGAAGACCCGCTCGCCGGTATAATGGGATCCTTAGGCGGCACGAATGAACCCAACGGATTCGGCGATCCCAACGGCGGCAGCCTTTTCAATTTCAATACTCCCTCCAGGCTAAGAGAAGACGGAACGATAGACCCCAATTCGCTCACCATACCCGGACCTTACGGTGTCGAGTGGCCGTATATCACAGAACCGGTAGAGTTTAAAATCGGCGATTCCAAAGTCACTATCAAAATCCGCGACGAAAACGCGAAGATGCCGCTAACATGGGGCATAATGAAAGACGAAAAAGAAATACGCGCCGCAAACGACGCAATTATGACCTTCTGCCGATGGATGCGGATGGATGATCAACACATTGAAACACTCCTCATGCAGCTCGAAGAGGTTAAAAAACATAAACCCTACAGCAACAACCTCAAACCTATAGTCACGTTCGAAAAAACAACAAAAGAAATAACAACGCCGACAAGAAATTCAAAAACCTCAGAAAGTTTAAAGAATTCAAAGAGTTCAAGTCCCGCGTCTCGCAGGAAAACCACAACAAGAACTGAAACTACAAAGACAACCCGCCCGGCCGTCGCGCACACCAGCGATTTCGCAAGGCTCCTCCACAGTTCGCTTATCGACACTGCCGCCCTTGCAGTACCCCTGCCTGACACAGGTAAAAGGCACGAATCCGCGCTAAAATACCTCGCGCTATGGGGTTCGCAAAAAGTCAATATCAACAGTGCGCCAAGACACGTACTCGAAGCGGTCTTTACTTTCGGAGGCGATCAGGAAGCCATCGCAGAAGCGATCATCCAGCAAAGAAAAGTAATGCCATACAAGGACATAAATGACTTCAAGCAGCAAAACTACGGTTTTTCGGATTCCATTAGAAAAGTCGAACCGTATATAGTAACCCAGAGCAGCTTTTTCGCCATCGAAGTTACCGCCGCTTGCGGAAACGCGTTTGTTTCGTCGATAGCAACGGTAAAAATCGAAAAAGGAAAAGCCGAAACAATAGGAATAATGTCAAACTAAGTACGTAATTATAATTATAAATAATCAATAATAGATTTGTAAAGTAACGGAGCAAAACCAGGTGGAACAACAAAAGTGTTTAGGAATATATCTTTCGGCTGATAAAGCCGTCGGCATCGCCCTGGAGGGACATACCGGCCACTACAAAGTGCTCGGTTCGTTCAGCGTCCAGAGGGACCCGGCCCAAAGTGATGCCTCACTGGCCGATATGATCGCCAAAAAAATTGCCGAAAAAAAATTAGTCTATGACGAACTCTCGGTAGCGGTAGACTGCAGCCTCTATACCCAGCACGCCCTGCATTCGGAGTTTAGCGACCATAAGCAGATCGCAAACACGATCCGTTTCGACGCGGAAGAAGCCGTCGCCACAGACGCCACCGAACTAGCCGTCGCATTCGACATTACAAACGCCGACGAAACCGGCGCCGATGTCACCGTATATACCGCAAAACGCGACACGATGACAGACATGCTAAACTCCATGCTCCAAAAAGGTCTCGACCCAATCTCCATGGAACCGGACATCGTTTGCCTGGGCAGGTTTATCGAAAAAAGCGACACACCGCCCGCCGACCAAAGCAAACTTTTCGTTATTATCTCCGGCAGTGCCTGCTACCTGATAATGCCCTCAGACTCACACCACGCACCGTCCGTAAGAACTTTCCTGATGAGCGCCTCCCAGGACATCACCGCCGTACTGGCAAGAGAGGTACCCATCACTATCGCCTCTATGCCGACGGCCAGGCCGGTAACCTCGATCGCCGTAAGCGGCAGTACCGGCAACATCAACAGCGAAGAATTCTCACTTAAGACAGGACTCGACGTAAACGTAATGGATCTCGCCGAAAGAACCGGCCAGGACTCCTCTAACTGCCCGCAGGGA
>JAIPFN010000050.1 GCA_021736615.1 Phycisphaerae bacterium
CAATAGGGAAGAAAATATCACTCGCTATGGCGAAAATGCTCGCGCTGGTGATAGTATCTGCATTGCCGGCTAATCTGGCTATAATAAGCATTCAGGGGGATGTGTGTGATATTATGACAAAATCTTCGCCACTGATTATGGCGACACAGGCGATGAACAGTGAAAAGAGTAAGGCAAACCTTGAGCTGAATAATTACCTTAAAGAAGACGACCCGGAAAAACTAGGCGACATCAAAAAACGCTATATAAAACTTATTGGCGACCATGATCTCTGCGAGCAAAAAATGTACGACGCTATCGACAACCTGCCCTATTATAATAAAACCGTGATGATGACGTGGCTAAAAAGTACTCAGGCAGTTATGTCGCAACATGGAAAAATTTCAGAGCAGGTGTTCGAGACACACCATGAACTGCTGAGTATCTGCCATAAAAGAATGGCGATTATGGATGACCATGAAAAGTTTGCACTCAAACTGCTTAAGCTCCTTGCCGAATTGCAGAACAAGTATACAGGAATCGACGAGATAAGTCGGCCTTTAATGCAATTAAATATGATCCATGCAAATCTGGTACTTACCAGCGAGGGGTATATCACTGACGCAAAGATGCGTACCCCAGAGAATAGATTAAAGTTCAGAAAAGAGTTTGCCATGCATGGCGGGGAATTTTTTGCGGAATTAAGAACTCTTAAACAGGCCCCCTTGAATCAAAATGATATGCAGGTACTCGAAATAATTTTCCAGACGCACAACGATTTTGTGAATTCAGCAGTCGGACAAAAACAGCTCTTTGATCTATATGAAATGGAATTGGCTCTGCTTAAAAACCGAAAGAAGTTTATCGCCGATGTCAATGAACTGCACACGGTTGATCTCGAGATGGCGAAAAAACTGCTGGAACTTGCAAGCATCAACCTCACCAATAACAGTTCAATCGCTTACAGCAAAGCCGGTAATATTTCAAAAGCACTTTTGGCGTTTTGCGTCCTTGCCTTGATAATATCTGTCTGGGTGACGATGAATTTATCAAAACGTATAGCCCGGCCGGTCCTTGCCCTTGCAGAGGCCGCCGGTAAAATCGCCGCGGGCGATTTCAACCAAAAGATCAATGTTTGCAACGGCGATGAGATCAGTGATCTTTGCCGGTCGTTTAATAAAATGAGCAAGAACCTGCGCAGCGAAGTTTCTGTTCGCAAAAAAGCAGAGCGTCATAGAGAGCAGTTACTTGAAATTCTTGAAGAAAAAAACCGTGAGCTGCAAAATGTTGTCTATGTAGCCTCGCACGATCTTCGTTCGCCGCTGGTTACGATAAACGGTTTTAGCGAAGAGCTTGGTGCTCTCTGCGGTGAGATCGAAAATATTCTCGAATCGGAAGATATTGACGAAGGAGTTAAAAATAAGATCATCCCGCTGATCAAGGAAGGTATCCCCGAAGATTTGCGGTTTATCAACGCAGGCGCCGAAAAGATGCAGATGCTTGTCGGCGGACTTTTGCAGATTTCCAGGGCAGGCACCGCAGAGGTAGAAATGACCTCGCTCGATATGAATGAAATGCTTAAAAATATCTGCCATGCGATGCAGTATGAACTTTCCAGCAAAAATATCTCTATCGACTTAAAGGATCTGCCGCCGTGCTTTGGCGATGCAGTTATGATCAACCAGGTATTCAGCAATTTACTGGACAATGCCGTCAAGTATCGCAAGAATAACGGAGAAGATAAGATCGTAGTTTCCGGCTGGATCGAAAGCGGCAACAGTATCTATTGCGTCGAAGATAACGGCATTGGAATCTCAGAGAATTGCCAGTCGAAAATATTCGAGGTCTTTCACCGTCTCGACCCGCAGGGACCGGTCAGCGGCGAAGGACTGGGACTTACCATAATAAGCAGGATACTCGACAGACATCAGGGCAGGATATGGGTCGAATCCGAACCTGGCATTGGAAGCAAATTCTTCGTTTCGATCCCATCGGGTGCATAAAGTCCATTGACGACTTTGAAAGAATATAAACGTACAGCCATTTTAATCTTGTAAATAAGCCCTCGCCATATTATCATAACGCATACTAATATATCAACTAAACTAATCACTTTTTTGCAGAGAGTTTGCGATGATTTACAAAGAATATGGTAAGACCGGTATTAAGGTTAGTGCTGTCGGTTTCGGCGGAATGCGTTTTGACGAGACAAAGTCCAACGAGGAAAACGCCGGGCTTTTGCTCTATGCCAGACAAAAGGGCATCAATTATTTTGACACGGCTCCGAAATACTGCTCCGACACGAGCGAGGATATTTTCGGCATTGCTATCGACCAGATGAGCGATGTGCGCGACGAGTTCTATGTCTCGACCAAAGGCATGCCCACAGAATTCGACACAGCCGACAAGGCAAGAGCCGCCGTCGAAAAATCTCTCAAGCGTATCAAGTCCGGCTATATTGATTTCTATCACGTCTGGTGCATTCGCAAGATGGATCAGTACGAACTCGCCATGAAAAAAGGCGGTCAGTACGAAGGTCTGATGAAATGCAAAGAGGAAGGGCTGATAAAAAACATCGTCGTTTCGACGCATCTTCCCGGCAATAAAATTGAAACGATTATCAATGACGGTAATTTCGCGGGCGTGCTGATGGGCGTCAACATCCTGAACTTCCCCTACAGATGGCAAGGGGTCCAGGCCGCATACGAAGGAGGTTACGGTGTTGTCGCGATGAATCCGCTGTCGGGCGGGCTGATCCCGAAGTTCGAAAACGAACTTAGCTTTCTTGCCGCCGAAGGTGAAACCTCCGTCGAAGCGGCCATAAGGTTTTGCGTAAGTTGCCGGCAGATAACAGTTTCGCTGATCGGGTTTACCACAAAAGAGCATATCGATACGGCTTGCAAGGTCGCAGACAACAGCACACCGTTTACGCAGGAAGATATCGAGCGGATCAAAGCGAATGTCTCGGGCAATATGGACGCACTTTGCACCGGCTGCGGGTATTGCATGAAGTGCTGCCCGAACAAAATTCCAATCGCCAACTATATGCAGTTTTATAATGACAAGGCAATGTTCGGAAAGAGCGAAGAAGAATTGATAAAGGAAACAAAGTTCCACCATGAGTGGGGTCTTCTCGTCGACCGCAAGGCCAGTGCCTCCGACTGCATACAATGCGGAGAATGCGAAACCGAGTGCACGCAGCACCTGCATATCATCGAGCGGCTTGCCGAGATCGCCGAGTGGGAAAGCAAGGTGTAAACAGCAATTAGCAATTAGCGATCAGCGATTAGCGATTAGCGATTAGCTTTAAATGTGGAAAACAGACTGGGCGTTGTGGCTAATTGCTATTGTTAGACTGGCGCACTCTACGGATGGTCGAAAACCATTTTCTGGGCTTCTACTCCCTCGATCTGGTTTAATTTTCCGATCATTTCGTCGTGCGTTTCCTCATCTCCGATCATTTCCAGCAGCAGCAAGCCGTTCGGTGAGCAAAATTTTTCGTCCGTATCGTGCAAGCCGAGCCTTGTCCTGATGCTGCAGCCGGTTTCCGTAAGTATGTGCTGGACCGGTTCAACGTGATGGACTCTGTCTGTAATATGGATTCCGACGATGACGTGTTTTTGCAATGACATATTTTCTCCAGAAAATTATTTTATTAGCCATAAAACCTTTATATCGGTTGTATGATTATACCCCATGAAATTTTGGATTCCATAAAAAAGGCCCTTGAGACAAAAAATCTCGCGGGCCTTTAATGTTTGAGAGCTTAACGCCGTTACGCCTTCGGGTCGTTTATGAAGGTGTCGGTCTTCGGGAGTTTACCGGCCAGCGGCATTGCGTAGTCCTTGTATGCCTGGGTAACGCCATTGCCTGCTTCATTGATAAATTCGTCAGGCAGGTCTTTTGTGAATTCGGCGACGTTTGCCAGGTCCGTCAGGAACAGGTCGATAGCGTAGTTTTCGCCTTCGCCGGTTCTCTTCATGGCAACCGAACCGTTGTCGTTGTCTTCGGAGTAAATTACTGCCTGGCGGCCGCAGCGGCGTGCTTCTTCTACGTCTGTTTCAGACTGCAGTCCTGCGAAACTTCTCTGAAGGTATCCAAAAGTATCTGCGCGAACGCGTGAGATACCGGTACCTTTTTTGATCTTATCTGCCAAAAAGTCAGCCAGTGCTCCCGAGCCTGAAAGCTGAACATTTCCGTGCGAGTCGACTTCTGCTTCTTCGACGATCTTTTTTGCCCATACTACGTTGTCTACGTCACGGATTCCTTCGCTGACTGCGACAACGCATCGACCGAGGCGGTCATAAACTTCCTTGACCTGTGCGACCATGTCTTCGATCTTGATCGGACGTTCCGGCAGGTATACCAGGTGCGGCCCGTCGTCGTCTCTCTGCTGGCCGAGAGTGGTCGCAGCCGTCAGCCAACCGGCGTCACGACCCATGATAACGTCAATCTTAACACCGGGCAATGCACGGTTGTCCATGTCGTCGCCCTGGAGTGCGCAAGCTACGAACTTCGCGGCAGTACCATAACCGGGGCAGTGATCGGTCGTGCGGAGGTCGTTGTCGACGGTCTTTGGAATGTGGAAGGCCTTAAGGTCGATACCTACGTCGTCGGCCATGTCGTTGGTGATCTTGCATGTGTTTGCCGAGTCATTTCCGCCGATGTAGAAGAAGTATTCAATGTCGTACTTCTTGAAGACCTTGAGAATCCTGCTGCAATATTCGGCATTCGGTTTGTCACGGCTGGATCCGAGTGCCGCTGACGGCGAGGCCGCGATGGCGTCGAGTCTTTCCGGAGAGATGTCGGTAAGGTCGACAAAATCTTCCTTGACTATGCCGCTTACGGCGTGGACTGCACCATAGAGCTTGTCGATCTTGCTGTGCTTTTTAGCTTGTTCGATTACGCCTACCAATGAGGCATTGATCACACCGGTCGGTCCGCCGGACTGACTGACTATTGCATTTGGCATTTTGTACTACCTTTCTTTTTATTCTTAAGGGAAATTTAAACGAATGGCGATTATAGCGATTTACGTCCAAATTTCAACCGTAAAATCCCCCTTTTTAGTAGGGTGGGCCGCGGGCACGCTGTAAACCCCATTCTGACGAAGTCAGAAACGTTTTAAGCATTAGAATTTGTATATTGGTGCTTGTTTAGTATTTAGAATTTAGTGCTTAAATATTCAATCCCAGCCCAGGCCGCAGGAAATACAGGTGCTTGGACGTCACCTTTTTACCCAGGATTTCCGATGCCGCTGTCGCGTAGAGGTCAATTTGCTGTTGATATATCTGCGATCTTTCCTCGACACCGGCGGCTGTGACATTGTCGGTCTTAAAGTCTATTATCACCAGCCCTTGGGCAGTCTCTACTACCATATCGATTATTCCCTGGACGACGATCACCTCGCCTTTTGAGCAGCCGTCAACCTGCTCAGCGTCCAACCCATATATGAACGGCCATTCCCGCATCACCTTATTATCAGGATCGGTCGCCAGTTTTCCCAGATCGCTCTGGAAGAATTTTACGATATTTTCATGGTTTATCGCCGCCGCTGTTTGTTCGTCGATCTGATTTTCAGCTGTCAGTTCGGCGACGAGTGACTGGACGGTTTCCAGGGTAACCGGCGAAGTCAGGTCGAGCTTTTCAATTATCAAATGCGTCGCCGTTCCGATCTGCCTTGGATCGATTTTAGAATCAGCTTTTTCGGCTGTGAGAGTTTTTGGCAGCGACTGAAGAGCTTTCGAATAATCCATCTGCGAAAATTCATCGTCTCGGTGGGTCAACTCACTGACGGACATTTTAGCATCTGTCTTTGCAGATTGCGCAAACGGATATTGCCAGCTTAGAGAGGCCTTGACTTTCGACATTAGCTCCACAACTGCTTGCGGTTCTGGTAGCTTGTGATTCTGCTGTGCGGACAGCTTTTCGCGAAGACGCTTAACCGATTCGTTAAGTTCATCTGCAGATGGCGTGTTTACTTTAAACAGGTCGGTATCGGCCGCACCATCTGAATCTACGCCGAACGCCCTCTGCAATTTCTTCTGGTTGCCCAATGCAAGCAGCACCCAGTCCAGGTGCGATTTCGCCGATTGTATCTGCCAGTCCTTCAGCGGTTCCGTGCCAAGGGCCGCACAGTCCTGCACTATCGATGCCGCCGGTTTTTGTTTTGCAGACGCGGTGATGATCAGCCTTTCCCGTGCACGCGTGATGGCAACATACAAAATTCGCATTTCTTCGGCGTAAAGCGTTTTGCGTTTTTCGGCGGCGATGACCTGATGGGCGATGCTCGCCGATTTATCTTTTGTATCCGGGTCAACGATCTTCAAGCCGATTGTGTTTTCGTCGTCGATGAGACACTCC
>JAIPFN010000051.1 GCA_021736615.1 Phycisphaerae bacterium
AGGTTCATCCTTAACTCAACCGGAACATGGTGCGTTGCGATGAGACCCGCTGAAAAGGTGGCGTTCACCAAAGATGAGATCGGCAAGCTCGTCTTTTACAACATGGATATATTCAAAAACCCCGTAAAGACATCCATCTTCATGGGCGGCCTTGAATACGAAACCTATATGACTATTTTAAACGAAAAGTTCCCCTCAAAAGAGCTGCCCGACTTCGATGCCGATCTCTACCAGTCCGTACTTGATAAGTGCTCAGAGTTCGTTCTGCCGTCGGTAACAAAGGGAACAGGGATATTCCCGCAGTCACCTCCGCGTGTAGTCGACGGCGACAAGGTCGTTGGGCTTGAGGACCTCAAAGCCGCAAAAGCCGCTCCGGCGTTCATGGAAGATTTCGACAGGACATGTGCGGTACTAATCCTGTCGCTGGCCATTCAGACGGCAAAGGCTTTCGAGTATGTAGGAATTGAAGATGGCGACACAATTTTCGTAGAAGGCGGATTCAGGCATAATCAGCCGTACCTGACGTTATTGAAAGCCCTTTACCCGGCAAGCAGGGTTTGTACCACGGACATCAAGGAAGCTACAGCACTGGGTTCTGCGATCTGCGGACTTGCGCTTCTGGAAGGCAAACGCCCCGACGAATTGACAACCGCCGTTGAGATAGGAGCTATCGATGTCCCGGACACCCCGGCAATCGACATCAAGGCATACATGGACAAGTTCGTCGCCCTGACAGAACAATAAGCACCGGGACAAATTATCATTCGTTAATAAAAAAAACCGCCGGCAATAAAGTCGGCGGTTTTTTTATTCACTTTTCACACTTTTTTTCAAACGTTAACTTTCACACGTTTATTTTCACACTATTTTTTCACACCTTAATAGGCCAGGTCTAACAGCTTGGCAGCTTTGGTTTCATCCAACCGTCCTACCGGCGTCGATTTCGGCAAGTCCTTAAAACTGTCCGGATCGGTCTCGGCTTGTTTTGCGATTTCGATCATCGCCTCAATAAACCCGTCAATAGTCTCTTTGCTCTCGGTCTCGGTCGGCTCGATCATAAGAGCTTCCTGCACGATAGTCGGGAAATAGATTGTCGGCGGATGATAACCGCGGTCAATCAGAGCCTTTGCTATGTCGATAGCATGGACACCATTTTTCGCCTGCCGCGACGCACTGAAAACACACTCATGCTTACAAACTCCCGGGTACGGCAAATCGTAATAGTCTTTGAGTTTTTCCTTGATGTAGTTTGCGTTGATAACGGCATTTTCAGAAACCCTCTCAAGCCCCTTTCTGCCAAGCATAAGTATATATGCGTAAGCCTTCAGTATAACCCCGAAGTTGCCGTAGAACGGCGCGATATACCCGATAGTCTTCGGACGGTCATACTCGATGGCATAAGTGCCGTCCTCGCGTTTAACGACTACAGAGATCGGCAGAAACTCTTCGAGTCTTTTTACAACGCCGACAGGGCCTGCGCCCGGTCCGCCGCCGCCATGAGGCGTCGCGAAAGTCTTATGCAGATTCAGATGCACAATATCAAACCCAAAATCGCCCGGCTTTGCTTTGCCTACGATGGCGTTAAGATTCGCCCCATCATAATAAGCAAGCCCGTCGACCGAATGAATAATATCGCAAATCTCCTTGATATGCGGATTGAAAATCCCAAGCGTATTCGGACACGTCAGCATAAGTCCGGCTGTCTCGTCGTTAACCATCGACCGAAGCGCGTCGAGATCCATAATCCCGTCTTTACTGGGCACAGTCTCAACCTTATACCCGGCAATCGCGGCACTGGAAGGATTGGTTCCGTGAGCACTGTCCGGAATTAGAACCGTAGTCTTTTTGTTGCCTCTGTCTTTATGGTACGCCGCCATGATCATTATCCCGGTAAGCTCACCATGGGCACCTGCAAGGGGCTGAAGCGTAAACGCCGCCATCGCCGTAATCTCCCGAAGCAGCAAATCCATCTCATAGAGCACCTCAAGTGCACCCTGCGTAAGCATCCCGCCGCCTCTTAGCTGGGGCAAAAGCGGATGCAGATTCGCAAACCCGTCGTATGCGGCGACAAGTTCTGCGACCTTAGGATTGTACTTCATCGTACACGAACCCAGCGGGTAGAAGTTGTCATCGACCCCGAAGTTTCGCTTGGACAACTCGGTAAAATGCCGCACGACATCCAGCTCGCTAAGCTCACAAAGTTCCGCATCGTTTTCACGAAGCAAACTGCTGTCAAACTCGATAGATTCCTTAATGTCAGTTTCGCCGGGCATAACACCTTTACGACCCGGCACACTCTTTTCAAATATAAGTTTCATAGTAAACTCTCAGTTTAAAATACTTCATCATTGGATATTCAAGAAAACCCAACAACCCAGATTCAACTTACAAACTTCAGAATAATCAACAATAAATAATCAATAATAAATTCTAAAGTGCAGCCTCCAGGCATTCGGCCAGCATTCCAATTTCCTTTTTAGTTCGTTTTTCAGTCACAGCGATAAGTATAGAATTTTCCATCCCGTCGTAATACCGGCTGAGCGGAAATCCCGCACTGAAACCCTGTTCGATCAGGTTGGCAACAACATCCCTTGCGTCTCTGGGCAGGTCGAGCACAAACTCGTTAAAGAACCATTTCTGTTTGAAGTGCGACGTAACCCCGTCAATCGCGGTAAGCCGCTTAAACGCATAGTTCGCCTTCTGGGCACACATCTGCGCGGTTCGCTTAAACCCTTCCTTGCCCAGCAGCGACATATATACCGAAGCTGAAAGGGCACAAAGAGCCTCGTTCGAACAAATATTGGAAGTCGCCTTATCTCTTCGGATGTGCTGCTCCCTGGCCTGCAATGTCATAACGAAACCGTGTTTGCCGCTGCTGTCTGTCGTCCTGCCGACAATCCGGCCGGGCATCTTGCGGGCATGCTTCTTGCTCGTCGCCATAAACCCGAGGTAAGGCCCGCCGAACGAAGGCGGCAAGCCAAGGCTTTGCCCCTCACCGGTAACAATGTCGGCGCCCATGGCACCGGGAGTCTTGAGAATACCCAGGCTAATAGGATAGCTCGAAACGATCAGCAATGCACCGTTTTCGTGCGCGGCGTCTGCGATATCGGTAAGGTCATCGATACACCCGAAGAAATTCGGATTCTGCACGATAACGGCCCCGGTATTTTTGTCGAGGTTCTTAAGTATTTCCTCACGGTTTGCCAGCCCGTTAACGCATTCGGTCTCGTCCAGTTCGATACTAAGATTTCTCGTATACGAGTGTATCGTCTCACGGTAGATCGGGTTGACGCTGGTGTCCATGATGATCTTATTTTTGCGGGTTATCCGAAGCGCCATCATCATCGCCTCGTACAGTGCCGTCCCGCCGTCGTATAGCGACGCGTTGGAAACTTCCATCTCGGTGAGCCTGCATATCATCGACTGATATTCATAGATAGCCTGAAGAGTGCCCTGCGACACTTCCGGCTGGTAGGGCGTATAAGCGGTATAAAACTCGCTCCGCGAAATTATCGCCTGCACCGCCGCCGGACAAAAATGATCGTAAACCCCGCCGCCCAGAAAACACGTAAGGTCGGTGGCGTGCTTTTTGGACAAAGCCGTAAACCGCCGCCGAACCTGCATCTCGCTAAGTCCGTCGGCAAGAGCCAGGGGCTTGCCCATAAGATCGGCCGGAATATCGGAGAAAAGCTCTTGGCGCGAAAGCCCCGCCTCGATAAGCATAGCCGAAACCTGCTCGTCAGTATTTGAAATAAATGGCATAAAAACTCCTTAAACGGATATATATTACAATCTTTAATCTTCTTGTTTTTCGTGGCTGTTTTTTTACTCCACAAAATCAAATTATTTACTTCACAAAGACTTACAGTTCAATCCCACACTTTGTACAACTTTCGCCAAAACCAGGCTCTGTGACCCTCTATATTTCCTCTTTTTCCTCGGTGGCAAAAAAGGAAAACAAGCCCAGCTTCCAATAGTTGCAAGCAAAACCCAACCCAAAACACACATCCAAATTTTATATTTTTAATCTGTCGTTTTGATTTTTACTTTTTAATCTTTAATTTTAATCCGTGTCAATCCGTGAAATCCGTGGTTAGGTTTTTTGGTTGCGGCTAGGCCGCCCTAAGGCTTATTGATGGGATATTTAGAAAGGATTCGGAGCTGGATTTGCTTACAAGCGATATAAGCTTGGCGTATAACTCGTTTTCCGCGTGCTTTATCGCATTTTTTGATACATCATCCATGACTACGGTCCTCTTAACAAACCTGTTAAGACACAAATATAAATACAATATTTAATGTACCTCTGTCCGTTTACCTGAGAGTATTAACCCTTCGGTACCCGATCTAACGAGTTCTCCAGAGGACCGTCAGGGCTAATACTTTGCCGGTATTGCCCGCAGCGGCGAGATCCTTTTGCCTGAGAGTTTCCCGATTATAAACCGGTTGCCCCTTCGGCTCCCCCGTCAAGCGGGGGTATCTCTCTCGTCCGTATTTCGGTATGTCGAAAACAACTTCGACACGGGAAATATAACAGAAAAATAAATATCGACAATACTTTTCTTATGTTTTTTATAAAAAATCAAGCCAGACTTGTAATACTGAGTGCTTTGTGGTATATTTTATATGTGATTTAATTCAAATTCGTTGTTTTACTTGGTAAAGGGGTAAGTTTTGAGAACAAAAAAAGGCTTCACACTAATCGAATTACTTGTAGTAATCGCAATTATCGCACTTTTATTGGCCATTCTCATACCTGCACTGGGTAAGGCAAAAGTAATCGCACAGGAAGTGCTATGCAAGAGCAACATGAAGCAGTACTTCCTTGTCACAGAATTATATGCAAATGAATACGACGACAGGTTGCCGCCAGCATGGCATAGTATTTACAAATACACTGATACCAGTACTGGTTGCAGATGGCATGATGAAGCAAATGGCATTGCATTAAATCCCGAAAAGGCAGGCCCCTATTGGCCGTATCTTGCATCATCTAAGGCCAGTGTTTGCTCCACATTCGAAAACTTTGCACGCCAGTTCCACTCTTGTTCAATTCCTATTAAAGTACAATTCAGTTACAGCATGAACGGTTTCATTACGGGAAGAGACCAAAAGGGGATTAAAAAAGCACAGATAAAATCTTCGCCAAGCGAAACATTTTTGTGGTCAGAAGAGAACATGTGGAAGATGAAAGAAGCAGACGGCACAATTCTAAGTAATTACGTGTTAAATGATAATGCACTGCTAGTAGGTAATGCTATAGACAGTTTCGGCAGTTTTCACAAGGTATCCAAAGCAAAGTTTTCCTTGCAGCTCCCTCCAACTAAAGGCGGTTTTGGCGTCTATAATACTGGATCTGTAAATGCGCTTCTGCTCGACGGGTCTAATATCGTTGTGACCCCTCAAGACAGCAATAAATACAGGGGAAGAAGTAAATTATAGCTTTATCATATGAACTGCCATATAGTAAGCTTATTGTCGAGGTTTTCCCTATGCTGCAATTGCCCAGAGATATAATAGTTTCTCTGTCCTAATATCTGTCATTCTCCGACCACAAACCTTAATTAAAATCAGAAAACCCAACAATATAAGGACATACTGGACACTTAAAATTTCGCAAGCCAGAAAGTGGTAAAGAAACGGTAAACTAACGGTAAACTAATTCGAGGACTTCACTGTACACGCCCCCGGAATACCCATGCTCTCCGCTGCATTCTAAAGTCTTCTAAGCAGTCCGCTGCCTATGAACATCACCATTGCCGCGATTGTCAGCCCATTCGATGCGGACCTGTAATTGTCTATCGGCTGGATTTTTCTGTTATCTCTGCCGGGACGAATTGGGCCTGGGCGACGAGTTTGTCATTTGGCTTGCATGTCAGGTCGTATTCTGCGTGGTAAGGGCGGTTGTAATGGATTACTGCTGCCTTTTCGTAGTCGGCGTCCTGTATGCTTAGCGATGCACTTGCTATCCCTTCCAGCGGCACCACCGCCCGGTAAACGCCAAGACCGACCTGTTCGGCGGATATCTGCGAGGTCGAGTTGTTCTGGTCAACGCATCTAAGCTGCAGGTTGGCCGAATTAATCGGTTTTGAGTCCGGATCCTGCCGTTTAATGTCGACGATCCACTTGTTGCCGGCCGCCTGCGATGTAACATATATTCCTTCGGTATCGGCTCGTTTTACCACGTTTCTGAAGACCTGCGCCCAGAAGCTTCCGCACTTATCCCAGGCCAGCCATTCGCCGCCCCATTTTTCCGTAACGTCGCTGGTATACGCCAAGCCGACACCAAGTCCGAATCGCGAAATCGCAAGCAGCGGGTCGCCGGTCTCAGCTGCCAG
>JAIPFN010000052.1 GCA_021736615.1 Phycisphaerae bacterium
GGGCCGGTTGCTTCGAAACAGCCTCTGGAGGTACACTGTTTCTTGATGAAATCGGCGAAATATCCCTGTCTTCCCAAGTTAAACTTCTTCGTGTTCTTCAGGAAAAACAAATAACACGAGTAGGAGATAGTTTCCCCAGAAATATAGATGTACGTATTATAGCTGCTTCTAATAAAATTCTTACCGATATGGTTAAATCCGGCCAGTTCAGAGAAGATCTCTATTATCGACTGCGTGTTGTTGGATTATTTGTTCCCTCTTTGCTTGATCGCAAGGATGATATACCTGATCTCATAGCACATTTCATAACTCAATTCAATAAAAAATATAACAAACAAATTCAAGGTTGCAGCCCCAAAGCTATGGATTTATTTTTATCTCACAGATGGCCGGGCAATGTCAGGGAACTTGAGCATGCAGTTGAATACGGCTTTGTTGTTACTGCATCAGGTCAAAAGGTGATCACGGTTGACAGTTTGCCTCCGGAGATTTCTCATCTTGCTCAAGTGGCCGTCGTCCCTAAAAAAAGAGATTCAGAAATTGATGAAAAGACGCAGATCGCCAATGCCCTGACTGAAGCAAATGGCAATAAATCACAAGCTGCCCGCATGTTAGGTATTACCAGGGCTGGTTTGTATAAAAAAATTCGCCGACTTGGGCTGTAAACTCATCCCATTTGGTATGCGCATACACGGGTGTCTGTCTGCGCAAACTTCCTATGTCCCCCACGTTAAAACCCTTACTAATTTTTCTGCTTAGCGACTTATAAGTGCTTATGCACACAGATATTATAGTTCCGTTTGTTTTTTTATAAAGTTTGGCACGCCTTTTGCTTATGTATTAATGGTTTGATAATAGTTAACAGAAAATTTATGGAGATAGTTATGTCAGCTAAAGAAGTAACAAACTTAAAAGGAACTGAATTTAATACAACTATAGCAGAAGACGTCACTCTGGTTGATTTCTGGGCTCCGTGGTGTGGTCCTTGCCGAATGCAGGTACCTGTATTGGAAGAACTTGCCGAAAGCATTAGCGGTCAGGCGAAGATCGCCAAGCTTAATGTAGACGAAGCAGAAGATATTGCCAACCAATTTGGAGTGCAGGCTATACCTACACTCCTGTTGTTCAAGGATGGCAATGAAGTTCAACGTTTTATTGGTGTGCAATCAAAGGAAGTCTTAATTGATGCGATTAGTTCAGTTCTCTAATCAATTTAAAACGGCTGTGCAAATAAAAAAATCTGTGAACAAAATCTTAAGAGTAACAACTATCGTGGCAATATTGTATTGCTTCAGACAGAAGGATATTTAAAGACTATTATATTACTGGTAACGAGGTAAATAATGTTAACTGCAAGATTTGATCGGATCATTAATTATATCGTAGTGATAATAGAACTGTGTTTCGGAGTACATGTTGGTGCATTTGCAGGCTGGGTGATTGGATGGTTGTTTGGATGTATTTGTAGAGACTATTTTAACCCGGTATATTTTTCAGATTTTGATTCGATTTTCTGGTGTCAATTGGATCCCTATAAATTTGCAAGAATTGGGCTTTTAGTTGGTATACCTGTTGGAATGATTTTGATATCAATTTTGCATTACAAAATACAGGAAAAGCGAACAAGAGATCGATAAATCTAATGTATATCGATATGAAATTTAATTTTGCATTATTACAGTTTACATAAGATCGAAGAACGGAGTGTTCAATGAATAAATTAAGAAAAAGTAAACCCTTTTTAGTCTTGGCTATTATATTTGCCGCATACCCTCTTTACGCAGCATCAAATAGCGATGACAAAAGTACACTTGTTCCCAAAGATGTTCCGGGAACAATTAAGAACCAATCAAAATTAACCCTTGAACAGTGCATTGATATTGCTCTTAAAAATAATCCTGAAATAGCACAAAAAAAGTGGAATACCAAAACTGCTAAGGCAGAAAAAGACATCGCCAAGGGACGATTATTGCCAGAGATTGGTATGGTTGGTGGATACACGCATTATCTTGACGATAGGCTTATTACGCCAAGAAGACCAGGGGGTTCAGAAGTTTTAGACTTTGCGGATGAGCTTATTTCCGGTGGTATTGCTTTGAGTATGCCTTTATACACAGGCGGAAGACTTGAAAATGAGGTTAAGGCTACTGAACAAATCACTAGATCGACACAATATCAACATCTTAGAAGTAAACGGGAATTAGTATTCAATGTGTCAAATGTTTTTTACTCGATGCTTGGCCAGCAGTCAGTTATAAAGTCGCTCATATTTTCACGAAAAACTCTGGAGGAGCATCACAAAAGAGTTTCAGAATTGCTGATTGCTCAGAAGGCAGCCAAAGTTGATTTACTGCGAACGGAGGTCCGACTTGCCGATATTGAGCAACAATTACTCCGCGAACGAAATGTGTTAAATATACAGCATGATTTACTTGCCAGCCTATTAGGATTAGGTCAGCAAAACAAAAAATTAGAAATTGAGGGTGAATTAACCCAAGTTGAATTTTCCACCAGTATTGACCGGAGGATTAAATCAGCATTTAAAAACAGGCAGGATTATCGGTCATTGGAATCCAGGGCTAATGCCCAACAGAAAAGGCTTGACATAGCTAAAGCCGGTCGAATTCCGGAAGTCTCGTTCCAGGCATCTTATGGAAATCAATGGGATGCAGATTCGAGTCGAAACAATGAAGTTGGGCAGATAGGCGTCTTGCTGGTGATGCCGCTTTTTGAGGGTGGGCGAATTGACGCCAGAGTAAGGCGAGAACGTAGTCGCTTACGATTTCAAAGAGAAGGAATGCGGAAATTGCAGCTTCAAATTCAACTTGAATTGAAAACAGCAATCTCAAATATTGAATCTACTGATGCAAGAATTGCGGTGACACAAAAAGCTGTTAAACAGGCTAAAGAATCCTTACGGATAGAACGTGAGAAATATGATCATGGTAAGGGCGCAATAGTAGATGTTTTAGATGCTCAATCGGCGATGTTGGAATCGCAAAAAAATCACTATCGAGCCTTGGCGGAATACAACACGTCTTTGGCCCAATTCAATTTGGCAATGGGAGAATAACAATGAAAGTAATATTACATGCGTTGATGGTAGCAATCCTCGGGATGACTGCCATAGGTATATTTGGTTGCGACTCCGATAAGAATGACCCGGGCAAGTCTAAGAAGGCTCGGCGTATTCAAGCTGTTGCGGCAAAGAAAGAACGTCTGGTTGAATTCCTGGAGACTACCGGCAATGTTGTCGCTGCAGATACAGTGACGATACAGGCAACTATTGAAGGGCCAATCGCCTTTTGTCCATGGCGTGAAGGTGATCACATTGAACAAACCGGACAAAAGTTGATTGAGATAGATCGTCCTTTATATCGTCAGGAAGTCCTGGCGGCCGAAGCCGGGTTGGCTGTTACTGCGGCTAAACTGGCCGACCTTAAGGCTGGTGCTCGCCCTGAGGAAATCTCGCAAGCCGAAGAATCAGTCCGACAGTTAGAGGATTGTACAAGTTTTGCCAAAGCCGACCGGGATCGAATAGAATCACTGGTCAAGAGCGGATCACTACCCGGGGAAACAGCAGAGAAAGCCCGCGTCAGCTATATTAAATGCCAAACTCAACTTATAGCGGCCAAAGAACAATTGGCCATGCTTGAAGCCGGACCAACAAAAACTGAAATTGCCGTTCAGCAGGCTGCTGTGGATGAAGCAGAGGCTAAACGAGGTATTGCCCAAGCTAAGCTAGATGAATGTATACTTAAGGCACCTTTTGCAGGTGTCGTTACCCAGGTATTTGTCCGTATTGGTGACTTGGCCACGCCGCGAGCACCGCTGCTTAAACTAATGGACCCAACATCTCTCGTAGTACGTGCCGGGCTGCCGGAAAGTTGTTCTGCCGACATCCGCAAAGGTGCTGAGGTAGCCGTCAAGTTGGACGCATATCCAAATGAAACATTCAATGCGAAAATCGAACGTGTCTATCCCCGACTTGAATGGGACTCTCGCACTCGAATAATTGAGGCAAGGATCATTGAGCCTGTCCATCTGATTCCTCGATTGTTCGCCAGGATATCAGTTCAGGGTCGAGTAGCTGATGACGCCGTAGTGGTTCCCGATGCAGCTATTGTGACTACGCCCAGGGGCGATAAAATCGTCTATGTAGTCAAAGACGGTAAGGCGAACCTGCGGAAGGTGACGATAGGTCTGGAACAGGGGCAGAATGTACAGATAATTGACGGTGTGCAAGCCGGTGAGATGGTTGTGGTAGCTGGAAACCTAAATTTGAAAGATGGCGTGCAGGTCCAATTGGGCAAGGCAGCATCGGCTTCAGATGTTCAAAAAAACACGGGAGGTAATCAATAATGAAGATCACATCACTCGCACTTAAACGCCCTGTAGCCGTCACTGTTCTGGTCGTCGCGATTTTTTTCACCGGCCTGTTCAGTTTGTCGCAGCTTGAGGTAAACTACTTGCCCAATATTTCTTATCCGATGGTAAAAATCCATGTTTGGTGGCGTGGTGCAACGGCAGATGATATTGAAACAAATATCGCAGACCCGCTGGAAGAGGTTATCGCTACAGTAGATGGTCTCGATTATATTGAGTCATCCAGTATTGAGGGTATGTACACACTTCTGGTAAATTTCACTTATGATGTAAATGTAGAAGTTGCCTTCCAGGATGTTGTAGCTGCCATGGGCCGGGTCACAAAGAAACTGCCGCGTGATATGGATCCTCCGGTTGTCATCAAGGCCGACCCGTCACAATTACCTGTAATGGAAGTGATGATCACCTCTGACGAACATGATCTTGTATGGCTGCGCGAGTGGTCGGAGAATTGGCTTGTTGATCGGTTGGCAACGGTTCAGGGTACGGCTGGTGCGGAAGTTGTTGGAGGATTGGAACGGGAAATCCGCGTTCATCTTGACCCGCAGCGGCTTCAGGCTTATAAACTTTCACCGGCTCGGATTGCCAAAGCCCTCTACGAAGAGAATCTCGAAACTTTTGCCGGTCGCGTTACCATTGAACCTCGCGAGGTTATCGTACGGACTATGGGCGAATTCGAAAACATTCAGGAAATCGAAAATGTGGTTGTTGAAATTGGGCCAAATGGAGAGAAGGTCTATATTAAAGATGTAGCACGCGTCGAAGATTCGCATGAGGAGATGCGAATTAGCACAAACTTTAACGGTAAACCTTGTATTGAGTTTAAGGTATTGAAACAGTACGCTGCCAATGCAGTCACTGTTGCCGAAGGTGTCAAGATTCGCCTAAACGACTTACAAAAACGTGGCGACATCCCAAATGGCATCCAATTCGGTTACGTTGAAGATGAGAGCACATATGTAATGGGGGCGATCCACAGCGTGGAAAGCTCGGCACTCATTGCAGCCTTGCTCGTTATCGTGGTTGTCTACCTCTTCCTTGGAAGATGGCGACAGGTGATCGTAATGGTTGTTGCTTTACCAATTACCCTGTTAGCTAATTTCGCTTTGATGAAGGCCGCCGGGTTTTCCATCAACGTCTTCTCTTTAGGCGGACTGGTGGTTGCTCTGGGAGTTATTCTGGACAATTCAATTGTCGTTCTGGAAAATATCACACGTCTGAAATCCGAGGGCGCGGAAGATTACGCCCATCGCGGCACACAAGAGGTTGGCGCAGCGATAGTAACGGCGACGCTGACATTTCTGGCTATATTCCTGCCGTTTGTGTTTGTCCCTGGTATGGCAGCCATTTTATTTAAAGAACTCGTCCTTGTCGTGGGCGGGGTTGTGGTGATTTCGCTGTTAGTTGCGATAACTCTCACACCTTTATTGACGGACAGACTCTTACGCGGCAAGGGACAAGCACAAGCATCAGGCATCGCCAGGAGTTTTGACAAGTTTATTGGTTTTGCTTTGCGAGGTTATGAGCGAATGTTGGATGTCTGCCTGCGGGTTAGGTGGATGGTGGTGCTTGTTGCGTTTGTGGCATTTGGCATAGGCCTATGGATGGCCGGTCAAATCGGAACGCAATTCCTGCCTAAGCTTGACGATGGTCGTGTGATGATAAAACTTAAAATGCCCAGCGGTACTTCCGTCGGTGAGGTAGATCGTATTCTAACGAAGGTTGAGATGCGGATACAAGAGTTGCCGGAAATAGAAAGCATATTCAAACTCGCTGGAGGCAGGGTTTTTGGGCTTTACACTCTTGAGGTTGGTAATGAGG